>NZ_JBQKEH010000007.1:0-102919 GCF_052121415.1 Collinsella sp. LCP19S3_D5 | reverse complement strand
CGGTGAGCCCGGCGCCGCGAAGCGCCCTGGCCCTCTCCACCATTCTCCTACTGTATGCCATGCGGACTCCGTTCCGGACCTCAACGGTCCAACTTTTTGTCCGCAGTCCCCATCGATAACGGGATGCGCCTTCCGTTTCGGCGTCCGCGGGAAACTGCGTCCCGGAATCCACGCTCAGACCGGGATACAGTTTCCCGATGGGGCGGGTTTCGGAAAGCGTGTCCCGCTCTGGGGGCTCATTCCGGGATGGGCTTTCCGCATGGGGCTCATCTGGAAACTGCGTCCCGTGCTGTTGACTGATTCCGGGACACAGTTTCCGCTAGGACGGCGTTGCGGAAGCTGCATCCCATTCTGAGGCTGCAATCTGGGATGCAATTTCCGGAACAGCGCTCATGGGGAAACTGCGTCCCATTCATGCACCGTAGCCCGCCTTCCTCGGCAAACTCTGTAAACAAAAACCGGCTGGAATGGGAATTCCAACCGGTTGCGAATGCAAGGGTATGTTTGGCTGACTACGACCGTGCGCCTTCGAGGAAAAAGCGACGGCTAAAGTAGTTGTACCAGGTGACCAGGAACGTGGCGATGGCCTTCATGGCCTGGTAGCCGATGCTCAAAAACGTGACGCCCACAAACATGTACAGGTCGTTGAGGCCCAGACCGATCACCGACAGGATGGTAAAAATCGTGAACTCGCGCTTACGGCTCATGCCCTCGCGATGGTCGAACACGTACTTCATGCTGAGCCAGTAGTTGACCACGACGGACGTGGTAAACGAGACCGTCGTGCTCATCAAAAAGTCGAGGTGGAATAGCTCGACGAGCGCAATAAGCATGCCCCAGTCGACGCCAAAGGAGATAAGGCCCACGACAGCGAACTTGAGGAACTGCTTGGTATGAGGTTGTGCCAGCGCGTTGCGCACGTAATCACATCCAATGCGTTGATGAATCGAGCAACGAGATACTTTAGAGCTTTTGCATGGCAAACGTAAGGTCTTTGGCAAGAACTATACGAACTCGCCAAATATTCAAGAGGTAATCCGCAAACGCTGCAAATCTTCCCGTAAACGAGCAAGGCTCAGGCAACGCTGCGCTTGACGCGCGTCATCCGCAGGTCTCCGTGGTGCAACGAGGAGGCCGACCTATTTGGCCTGCTCGCCCTCTAGGAAGATTTTTCGCGTTACAAAGTTGTAGACCATGACGAGTGCGGTAGCGCAAATCTTGGCGATATTGGCCTCGAGGCCCAGGCCGGCGTTGAGGGCAAGCACGATGCCGTCGTTGAGCGCCAGGCCAATAACGGATAGCACGACAAAGATGATGAACTCGCGGCGGCGGCTCATGCCCTCCTTGTGTGCAAACACGTACTTCATGCTCGCGACGTAGTTAAAGATGAGCGAGACGATAAAACCGCTGGTGTTGGCGATCAAGATGTTGAGGCCCAGGCCGTAGTGGAGCAGATTCATGATGCCAAAGTCGATGACGGTGGCAACGACGCCGACGACGCCAAACTTTATGATCTGCGCAAGGAGCTTTTGCATGGTACCTGCCTTAGGGTGGCGCCGGGGCGCCGCGGGGATGACAAACCCAGCAAGTTTAACCAATCCCCGCAGGCGGGGCTAGGCTCGCTCCTCGATAGCACCGTTTCTATATGCATCGAGGAGCTGGCGCAGGTCTTGGATCTGACTGCGAATCCTGACGCCGGTATCGGTGTCGCTCACCATGCGGCGCCGGTCGGCCTCGTCAAAGCGGTTGGTCTCGCTTTCGATATCGATGTTGCGGGTGAGCGCCTCGGCAACGCTGGTAAAGGCCTGGTGCGACTTGAGGCGGCATCCGCGCGAGCTCGAGATGAGCGTGTAACCGGCGATGCCCGTTTTGGGGTGGTAGGCGCGACAGAAACCGCCGTCGATGACCAGCAACTTTCCGTTGGCGCGGATGGGCTGCTCGCCCTTGGTGGTCTTGACGGGCGTATGGCCGTTGATGATATGGCCCGTCGGCGAGCAAGCCATGGGGGCGACGCCAAACTCCCGCATGATGTCGTCGCAAACGGACGAGGACGTGGTGAGCGTGTAGTACGGGTCCATCGGCTCGACCCACGTGCTCTTGTCGGCAATGTAGGCGCGCTCGAAGGTGCGCACCACGCGTCCGCTGGCGGGTGAGTTAAAGCCGATCCACAGGTACCACATCCAGTCGAGGGCATCGCGGTCGCCGACGCGCCAGGCGCGACGGGCGATATAGTCGCAAAAATCAAAATAATCGCGGCCGGCGTGCCAGGTACCCAGGCAGTTCATGCTGCTAAAGGTGCCGTCTTCGTTGAGCGGTACGCAGCCGTGGAACAGCAGATTGCCGTTGGCGACCTTATACATGGAGCCGTGGGTATAGAGGAAATCGATGTGGCGATGCAGATGATCGGCGGTGACAAACTCGGACACGAGCTTGTCGATGATGTGCTGCTCCTCGGGCGTGAGCGTGTAGGGGTCTGCCGGATCGACGGTGGGGAAGTCGTTGGTCGTGAGCGGCCACACACTGCCGTCGGCGAGGGTGACCGTGCCGGTGTCGTGATCGACCTTGTCGAGCAGTAGGCGGTCGGCCATGTCGAACTCGGGGTGGCGCTGGATAATCTGGCCCTCGAGCTTAAAGAGCAGAACGTTGATGGCTTTGATGAGCGGGCTGATGGGCTCGCCGGCGGTATAGGTAGCGTTGGCAAAGGCGACAAGCTCGCGCAGCGAGATGCCGTAGTCGTTCTCGAGAATCTCGTAGTTGTCGTAGCGCAGGTTGTTGCGTAGCACCGTGGCGATGCAGGCAGGCTCGCCGGCAGCGGCGCCCATCCACAACAGGTCGTGATTGCCCCACTGAATATCGAGCGAATGATAGGTGAGCAGGCGGTCCATAATCTTGGCCGCGCCGCCGCCGCGATCGAAGATGTCGCCCACCAAGTGCAGGTGGTCGACGGCGAGGCGCTTGATGAGCGAGGCGAGCGACTCGATAAAGTCGTCGGCGCTGGCGGTCTCCAAGATGGATTCGATAATGCGCTCGTGATAACGCACGCGGTAGTTGTTCTCGTCCGGATGCGTGTGCAGCAGCTCGTCGATGATGTAGGCGTAATCGCGCGGGATGGCCTTACGTACCTTGGAGCGGGTGTAGCGGCTCGAAAGCGAGCGGGCAACCACAATGAGCTGGTTGAGCATGGTCTTGTACCAGGTGGGCGAGTCCTCGTGCCGGCTGCGGACCAGATCGATCTTCTCGCGCGGGTAGTAGATGAGCGTGCACAGCTCGCCCTTTTCGTTAAAGGAGAGCGTGTCGCCAAAGATTTCGTCGACATGCTCGCGCACGACGCCCGAGCAGTTGTTGAGGATGTGCATAAAGGCTTCGTACTCGCCATGCACATCGCTCATAAAATGCTCGGTGCCCTTGGGCAGGTTGAGGATGGCCGAGAGGTTGATGATCTCGGTGAATGCGGATTGCTCGGTGGGGAACTGTCTCGACAGCAGGCGCAGATACTTGAAGTCTTGCGGATTGCGATCGAATGCGACCATGAAACACCTTCCGATGTGGTTGGTAAAACTGATAAACAGCGTCAAACGTTTATCAGTATGCGCTGCTTTTGTTTCGATTGGGGTTAGGAGATTGAATTGTTGGCCGAACGGTTTGCTAAATCGATTTAGTTGAGGTAGATATGGCGGTTGAGTGGAGACGTAGGGTCGTTTTTGCAGGCGCATACCTCCGGGATCGCTAGAGATGATGACGGTAAAGATGTTCACTACCTTTGGTTCAATTTGGTAAATAACGGACATTTGTACCGTATTCACGCATGCTGTGCGATAATTTGCGCAACAATGAGTAAGGAGCCTCATATGAGTGATTTTGTCCTGACCTGTGAATCCGCTGCCGATCGAACCCGTGAGTTCTTTGCGTCGCGCAATATTCCTGTCGTGTGCTTTCATTACGAGATCGACGATGTTGTCTATACGGACGATCTGTATCAGTCGATTACGCCGGACGAGTTTTTTGCCCAGATTGCCGCGGGCGCCATGCCCAAGACGTCTCAGGTGAGCGTGGGTGAGTACGAGGAGTTTTGGGAGCCGTTTGTTGCCGAGGGTAAAGACGTGCTGCACCTGACGTTGTCGTCGGGTATTTCGGGCACGTATGGATCGGCCTGCGTTGCGGCGCAGATGCTCGCGGATCGCTATCCCCAGGGCGGCAAGGTGCGCGTCATCGATTCGCTGGCGGCGTCTTCGGGCCTTGGCCTGCTGGCGGAATGTGCCGCCGACGTTCGCGATGGCGGCGCTTCGCTCGACGAGACGGCCGCTTGGATTGAGGAGCATAAACTCAACCTGCACCACTGGTTCTTCTCGACCGATCTGTCGAGCTACCTGCGCGGCGGTCGCATTTCGGCTGCGAGCGCGATTATCGGCACGGCGCTCAAGATTTGCCCGCTTATGACGGTCGATTGCGAAGGTGAGCTGGCGCCGCGTGAGAAGATTCACACCAAGAAGCGTGCGATTTCCGAGATGGCTAAGACCATGATGGCACACGTGCAGGGCGGTGCGGATTATTCGGGTAAGTGCATCATGTCGCACTCGGCGTGTCGCGAGGATGCCGAGGCAGTTGCGGCGCTGATCGAGGAACAGGTTCCGCAGCTTAAAGGCAAGATTGAGATTAATGACATCGGTACTCTGATTGGCTCGCATACCGGACCTGGTACGGTGGCGCTCTTCTTTATGGGCGACAAGCGCGTGGACTAACGTTTGTGGGCTGGCTGACGGTTTTAACGGCTACGCCTATCCTCCTGACATTTGATAACAGAAAAAGGCCCGTCCCGTTGTTTGCGGGGCGGGCCTTGCTGTTGCGGCTAGCGTTTCTTTCCGCGGAAGAAAAAGCCGTGTAGCGAGGGCTTGAGTCCGCGGTTGGCACGACGCTCCTCGATATGATCGTGGATCGAGGCGACGCGTTCGATGACCTCGTCGGGAATCGGCACGTCGGGATTCATGTTCTCGACCTGGCTGACCTCGGCGGCGGCGACCTGGTCGATAATGGGCACATCGTCGCGCGAGATGACAGGCGTGGCGTCTTCCTTCATCTTGCGGTAGCGCTCCATCATGTCGGTTTGCAGCTGCTGGGCCGAAGGCGGCGTCCAGATGATAGCGTTGGCGCCGGCGGCGATGGTTTCGCGGATGCTCTCGGGCGTCTTGCCACCCGGTGCGATGAGCGGCAGGCTGGGATAGTGCTCTCGCAGCTCGCGCAGGACCTGGGGTGTGTTTTTGCCGGCGGCGATGTTGAGGATCTTGGCCCCGGCGCGCACCTTGGCGTGGGCATCGTCATCGCAGCGAACGACCGTGGCGATGACGGGGATGTCGGCGATGTTGGTGATGTGCTCGACCATCTCGGCGGTAGCGGGGGAGTTGACCACGCAGCCCGCCGCGCCTTGCATCTCGGAGACGGCCGCCATCTGCACGGAGCGCTTACCGGTGGTGGTACCGCCGCCAACGCCCACAAAGACCGGGCACTCGGCAACAGTCAGCAGCGCCTGCGTAATGGCGGGCTGCGGCGTAAAGGGGTAGACGGCAAACACGGCGTCGGCATTGGAGTTGCGGATGACCGCCACGTCGGTGGTGTAGATGAGCGATTTGATGCGGCGTCCAAAGAGCGTAAAGCCGCTGGCCTCCTCGATCTCATCGGGCATGCGGAGGGCCGCCTTGCGCAGGCGCCCATCGATGGGCAGCGGCTCCATGGGCAAAAGGCCGCTGGGGGTTACGGCCACCTGGGGCTCGGTAAATTCGTCCGCAAGCTCAACCTCTGAGAAATCGACCGAGGCGACGATGTCCTCGTGAACCTCGGCGGGAACATCGATGGGGGCTTGGTCGTTCGTCGCGGCGGGCGTGTCGAAGGAGCTGGTGGCGACAAAAGCGTCAACACGCTCGTTCAAATCGTTGAGAGAATCCATTGCGGTCCGTTTCTATAATGTGCGGTCGGCAGCGTGCGACCGGCGCTACGTTGCTAAAACGTTTGACGAGTTGATTTTTCCCCGCCGCGCTATCCGTTAGACTGAAGGGCCGCGAACGTGAAGGAGCTGTGGTGGCAGGTTTTGAGGTGCTATCTTGGATGTCCCGTATACAAAAGAGAGGTGACGCGGTATGGAAATCTCGACATTATTGGGCTCGATTGGCCTATGCGTGGGCGCAATCGTAGCCGCCGCGGTCATCTACTTTGTGGTTACGGCCATTAAGGGCAAAAGAGCCGAGCGCAAGGAACGCGAGGCACTTAAGCAGCACCGTGACCAGCAGGACAAGCGCGTACGGAGATAGCTTGTTGAGTTGGTCCGTGCGCTAACTGCGTTTTCGGATCAGAGCGATGTAGAAGCCCTCAAAGTCGCGGCTGGGCGGGATGGTCAGCGTGCCAGGCATGCCGTTGGCGACGGTCGAGACGTGGCCGGTGGCGATGGCCTCGGTGAGGGCGTTGCTCTCGACGCGTGGCTCTTCGCCAGCTTCCTGAGCACGGCGCGTTTCGCTTTCGCTCGGCGTGCCGTCGAGGGGGATGAGCTCGCAGTCCATGTGTTTGTCGAGGGCCTCTTGCAGGGCGTCCTCGTTTTCCTGCGGCATGATCGAACAAGTGGAATAGACGAGCGTGCCGCCTGGCTTGAGGGCGCCCATGGCGCGGTCCAGAAGCGCGCGCTGCGAGCGGGCGCACTTGCAGAGCAGCTGCTCGGTCAGGCCGCGCAGGCTTTTCTCGTTGCCGCTGATGACGGTGCCCGTGCCGGTGCAGGGGGCGTCGAGCAGGATGCGGTCAAAGCGGAAGAACTCGTCAAGCTCGCGTGCGTCGGTGCGCATGACGGGCACGTTTTTGGCGCCCTGGCGGCCCAAGTTGGCCTCGAGCTTTTCGGCGCGGGGAATGCTCATCTCGCAGGCGGTGAGGTGTGCCTGTCCCTGGGTGAGGGCGGCGATCTGCGTCGTCTTGCCGCCGGGGGCCGCGCACATGTCCAGGATATCCTCGCCGGCCTGAGCGCCCAGCACCAAAGGAGGCATCATGGACGACAGGCTCTGCAGATAGATTTTGCCGTTGCGGTAGATGTCGAGATCCCACAGATCGGATACCTGGGCCTCGGGCAGGATGAAAGCGTCCGGGTACCAGGCAACGGTTTGGTGGGCGATGCCGGCTGCGTCGAGCGCGGCGGCGATGTCCTCGGCGGTCGCCTTGAGCGTGTTGGCGCGCAGCGTGACCGGTCGCGTGGCGGCGGCGCCAAAGCCTTCGATTATGAGCTCGGCATCGGCAGGAGCATAGGCGCCGGCGACCGTGTCGACCAGAAAGCGCGGCAGGTCGGCGGCGGAGTGTTGGGCGGCAAGCTGGTCGGAAAGCTCGGTAGCGGCAAACTGCCTAAGCTTGAGCTCGGGCTTAACCTGCTTTTTCTGCTTACGACGACGTGGCTTGGACATCCGTCTTTCCTTCCCATTCCATTAAAAGTAGTCAATTTGGGACGGGGCTATTTTAGCTGCCCGTCCGTTTCGGCAGGCGTTGCAGTTAAATTTGGGACGGGGTAGCTAAAATAGCCCCGTCCCAAATTGACTACTCTGCCTTGGCGTTTGTCTAGTACTGGCTCTCGTGCTTGCTGAAGAAGTCGAAGCGCGGGGGCAGCGGCTTTACGCGGTGCTCGCCGGGCTTCTCGCCCAGGCTCTCCACAAACTCGTCCGTGGAGGCAAAGATGTTGTCCCAGCTAAAGAAGGCGACCGGATCGACGTCGAAGTACTCGCAGATGAGCTCGCAGCCGGCCGGCACAATACCGTGCATGAGCACGGTCGCCACGCGCAGCTCGGTAAAGGCGTCGACCAGTACCTGCGTCATTGCGGCGTTTGCCTCGCTACCCTCGAGCTTGTTGGCAGCCTTGGAGGCGTCGCTCCAGCGCTTGTTGGCGGCACGCAGGTAGTCGTCGCACACGGCGAGCGCGCGGTGCGTCTCGAACTTGTACATGGCCTGCTCAAAGGCGAGAGCTGCCTGCTGGGCGGCTTCGACCACGGTGGCGGAGGCGGCACCGGCGGGGATGCAGCCGTTGCGGTAGGGGCTCTCGTCGCCCTCCTTGACGGCGACGCCGTAGAAGCAGCTGCGGGCCAGGCGGTTGAACACGCCGGTCAAAAGCGCGCTCTCCTTAAGGGCCGGGTCGATTACGCGCTTGTCGTCGCAGGCGCGCACCTCGTTGCCGTCCTTGTCCTTGCCGGTCACGCGCGTGTCATATGCCTTGGGGCTAAAGCTCACCGGCTTCTCGGACAGGCCGAGCGACAGCCAATGCGCACGCATCTGCTCGCAGGTGTAGTGGTTGAGCAGGTCGTCTGCCGGCGGGGGAGGCGTCTGCGAGGACGAGCTGGCCTTTTTGCCCATGTAGAGCAGGTGATAGCAGGCGCTGACGGTGCTCTGCGTGAGGTTCCAACCCAGGGCCTCCCACATGGCGGTCTGCGCGATGCAGTAGAAGTAGATGTTGTCCTGACCGATAAACTGGTAGATCTGTGCGTCGTCCGAGCACCACCAGTCGCGCCAGTCGAGCGAGCTGTGCTGGTAGGTGGGCGCGGGGACCTGCGTGGAATCGGCGGCGGGCTCGCCCATGAGGGCGGCATCCTGGGCGGCGACGCCCTCGGTCACGCCGGCGGCGCGGGCATCGCGGGCGAGCACGGTGCGGGTGTAGCTGATGGGCGCCCACAGGCTCTCGGGCCAGCACCAGCAGGTGACATCGGTCACGCCATCGACCTGGGGCACCGGAACGCCCCAGTCGATGTTGCCGGTGATGCGGAAGGGCACGAGCGCCTTGCCGCTACGGAAGCGCACGCCGCCGTTGGCGAGCACCGCGTGGGCATCGTCGCGCTCCTTCCAGCTGGGGAAGGTGACGGTAAAGCTGCTCTTGTTGCCCTCGGGCTCCAGCACGGTGTGCTCGGGAAGCTGGTCCTCGACGGCGTCGAAGGCCTCGCGGAACTTGTTCTGGATGTAGAGCTGTGCCGGCAGCAGCCACTCCTCCATGGTCTTGGAGACCACGGAGCGAACCTGCGGGTTCTGGGCGAGCTTGGCGGTGTAGGTCTTCATAAAGTCGAGGTAGGCCGGCAGGTCGAAGTAGAGGTTGTCGACCGGGCGCAGCTCGGGCACCTCGCCGGTGAGCTGGCTCTTGGGCGCGATGAGCTCCTCGGGCTCAAACTGGTGGCCCAGGTCGCACTCGTCGGCATAAGCCTTCTCGGACTTGCAGCCTTGGATGGGGCAGCGGCCGATGACCTGGCGACCGTTGAGGAACGTGCCGGCCTTGGCGTCGTAGAACTGAAGGGTAGAGCGCTTGGAGATGGTGCCCTGCTCGTGCAGGCGCTCGATAATCTCGGCGGTCACCTTGTTGTGAATCTGGGCCGCCGGCTCAAGGCCCGAGCCGCCGTAGATATCGCAGCTGATGTTGTAGTTGTTGAGGGTCGCGGCCTGGCGGGAGTGATTGGACTCGACATACTCGCCGATGGACTTGTCGTAGCCCTCGTTTTCCTTGAGCTTGCGGTAGCTCTCCATGATGGGCGAGCCGTAGCAGTCGGTGCCCGAGGTGAAGATGACGTTCTCGCGGCCCAGGCGGTCGCGCAGGAAGCGGGCGAAGAAGTCGGCCGGGACAAAGACGCCGCCAACGTGGCCAAAGTGAAGACCCTTGTTGCCATAGGGCTCGCCGGCGGTGACGATGGCGCGGCGGGGCCAGCTGGGACGGTCGTTCATGGAGTATTTGGATGCCATGGGACTCCTTCGCATATGGTGAGAGCGTGGCCGGGCGCGGGGCTCGGCGACGCGGTGGTCAATTCGTGCATATCGTTCGACATTATCGCACATGCGGACGGGTACGTGGCAGGGGCGCTATCCTAAGATGCTATGAATGAGATTTCCAACATACATGCGTTTGAAGACGAGGATTTCCTGCACGCTTGCTTTGTGTGGGGGATGGCCGTGCTTGGCGCATTTGCCGTGTGCCTGGTGCCGGTGTTTATGCTGCTGGGTGGGCCCGCGGACTTGGATGCGGCTGACGCGGGTGGCTGGACGGCTGTCTTGGGCTGGATAGTCGGCTTGGCTGCGGTTTCGGCGGCGTCATTTGCCGTGCACGAGTTGGTGCACGGCGTGTTCTTTAAGCTGTTTGCGCCCGCCGGTGCGCACGTGACCTTTGGGGCGAATCTCGAGACGTGCATGATTTACGCCTGCGCCGAGGGCGTGGTGTATTCGCGCCGGCGGTACATGGCAGTTTGTCTGGCGCCGACGGTTGTCGTGACGACAGCGTTTACCCTGGGGTTTGCGTTTTCGGGCTATCCGCTGCTGTGCTACCTGGCAGCCGGCTTGCATTTGTCGGGCTGTGTGGGCGACTGGTATTACGTGCGGACCATTTTGCGCGACCGCCGCATTGTCGCCTGCGAGGACACGTCCTTTGGCGTGCGCTTTTTTGGTCAGTAGTCTTTTTGGGACGGGGCTATTTTGACTACTTTCCTGTTGATGCAGGTATTTGGAACTGCTTGACGTTTAAAAGTAGTCAAAATAGCCCCGTCCCAAAAAGACTACCCTGGGCAAAGATTGGGAGGAGATGTCCATGAAGCCGCTGCTGCTGCATGCGTGCTGTGCGCCGTGCTCGCTGGAGCCGGTTCGTCTGCTGCGTGAGGAGGGGTTTGAGCCCACGATTTGCTGGACCAACCCCAATATTCAGCCGCGCGATGAATGGCAGCGCCGCTTGGATGAGCTTCGCCGGTGGTGTGCCGATGGCGACATCGAGCTCATCGAGGCGGGGGAGGACCGCGAGCGCTGGGAGGCCGGCGTGGCCCCGCTGGGCGCCGATCGACCCCGTCGCTGTCGTGCGTGCTATGCCCTGCGCCTGGCCGAGGCATGCCGTGTGGCCCAGGAGCGCGGGTTTGAGTTTGTGGGTACGACGCTCGCCGTCTCGCCGTATCAGTTGTTCGAAACCTGCAACGATGTGTTGGAGCGTCTGGCTGCCTCCCGCGGTCTCACCCCGGTGATTCGCGATTTTCGCCCGTATTATCCCGAGGCGACACGCCGTTCGCGCGAGCTGGGCATGTATCGGCAGAACTATTGCGGCTGCCGATTCTCGGCCGTCGAGGCGGCCATGGACCGCGCCCGCATCCGCGACGAGCGCAAAGCGTCCAAAAAGTAGTCCTTTTGGGCTGGCAGCCTGCTAGGATGTAGAGCGGATTTTAGCTATATAAGGAGTATTCGACGTGTCTATGCGTACCGATGATTTTGACTACAACCTTCCTGAGGAACTGATTGCCCAGGCTCCTGCCGAGCCGCGCGACTCCTGCCGCCTGCTGGTGGTGGATCGCAAGGGCTCCCAGGCGGGAACGCCACTGGAGCATGGCGGCACCGTCGAGCACCGCATCTTCCGCGACATCATCGACTATATCGAGCCGGGTGACGTGCTCGTCATCAACCAGACGCGCGTGATGCCGGCCCGCCTTATCGGTCGCAAGGCCGGCTCGGGCGGCGTGGTCGAAACGCTGCTGCTCAAGCGCCGCGAGGACGTGGATCCGCTGGGTCACGTTTGGGAGTGCTTGGTCAAGCCGGGCAAGCGTCTAAAGCCCAGCGCTCAGATTGAGTATCGCGCGGGTGGTGCCCATGCGCCCGAGGGTGCTCCCGTGGTGCTGACGGCCGAGGTCGTCGACTTTGTCACCGATAGCCGCGGCGGCCGCCTGGTGCGTTTTGAGCCAGCCGGTTGCAATGCCGCCGGCGACCCGCGCACGCTCGATGAGGCCATCCATGCTGCCGGCCACGTGCCGCTGCCGCCCTACATTACCGATTACGAGGGCGATCCCGAGAAGTACCAGACCGTCTACGCCATGAAGGAGGAGCACTCAGCTGCCGCTCCCACGGCGGGCCTGCACTTTACTCCCGAGCTCATGGCCGCTATCGAGGCCAAGGGTGCGAAGTTTGCCGCTGTCGAGCTCGAGGTGGGCATCGATACCTTCCGTCTGGTGGAGGAGGACGACCCCACGCAGCACGTGATGCACACCGAGCGCTATCACGTGTCGCAGGAGGTTGTCGACGCCGTGCATAAGGCTAAGGCCGAGGGGCATCGCGTGATTGCTGTCGGTACCACCGCAGTCCGCTCGCTCGAGAGTGCGTTTGACGCGGACGCGCCGGTGTCCGATCCGGCTGTGACGGCGCGCTATTTTGAGGGCCGTAAGGACGGGGCCGACACGCTCGGCCGTGGTGACATCGTGGCGCGCGAGAACGCGACGACGCAGCTCTACCTCATGCCCGGCTCGACCTATCACGTGGTCGACTCGCTGATCACCAACTTCCATGTTCCGCGCTCCACACTCATGATGCTCGTGAGCGCACTTGCCACCCGCGATCAGATCATGGATGCCTATGCCGCCGCTATCGAGCAGCGCTACCGCTTCTTCAGCTTTGGCGACGCCATGCTCATTTGTTAGTTACGCAGTTCTACGAACCGCGTAACGGCTCGACGCTGCGCGGGCCGCATTTGGACAATCTGACGTTCAACTTCAAGGGCGCGACCAGAAGGTCAGCGCCCTTTCGTTTCACGTCACCTTGCCTCAAATGCGACCCGCTCGCTGTCGCTGCCAAAACATCGGCATTTCTTTGGTTGTCAAGAGATTGCCGTTCTGGCGGGTTTTCGCTGACTTCGCCAAAACATTGGCGTTGCCGTGGTTCAACCTGCCAAAAAGGGACAGGTTTATTTTGGCAGGTTTTATCTGGGCAAACGTTGTTGGTGCAATGGGGACTGCTTTATATGCACCAAGTTGGTGCAAAGTTGCCTGGCCCCTTTGCACCAATCAAAACGTTGCGGTGAGTGTTTTTTGGCAGCTGGTTTACTTGCTCGCGAACAGCCAGATCAGGACGATCACGAGGATTACGGTGACAATGCAGACGATTGCGCCGGTGAATTTAACGCGTGAGTCGCGGGTGCGCTCGCGCACGTCGTTCTCGGCGGCTTCGAGCTGAGCCACTTCGCGCTCGGTTTCGGCGCGCTCGTCCTTATCGCGAGCCAGGGAGCCCGCGAGCGATTCGGTGATCTCGGGATGGTTGTGCACCTCGGTCGCCTGCTCGATGATCGACTGCGCATGCGCGACGTCCGCCTGGGCATTGGCGATAGCCTGCTCTTGCTCTTGACGCGCTTTGTCCTCGGTGACGATCTTCTCGCGTAATTCGCGCTGGCGCGTTGCAGCGGCCGCCTTTGCGGTCTGCAGCTCGTCGCGCGCGGCATCGGCCTCGGCCGTCACGGCCTGATGGGCGCGCTTGGCGTCGGCGATGGGGGCTTGCGCCTGCTCGACGGCGTGCTCGGCGGCTGCGAGCGAGTGCTCAAGATCGGCGGTGATGCGCGGGACATCTTCCTCGGCTTTACGCAGGGCATCAGCCGTGTCGGAGATCTGCATCGAAAGCTCGCTGGTGCGCACCGTATAGTTGGCGGGATTTGCCGAGGGATTGCGCTGCAGCTCGGCATACTCATGACGCAGCGTCTCGAGCTGGGCGCGCGTGGCGTTGACGGTTTGCTGCGCTGCGGCAACGCCGGCGTCTCGCTCGGCCTTCACCTTGTCGCGGATGCGCTTGGAATCCTCGAGACGTCGTACGAGGCGGTTACCGGTCTCGCGCGAGCTGGCTTCGCGCGCTTCGACGGCATCGAGTGCGGCTTTGAGACGCCGCTCGGTGGCGTCGTCCTCTTCTTTTATTTGTTCGAGCTGCGCTTTGAGCTCTGTTGTCTTGGCGGCATGGGTATCGCGGCCGATTTCTGCCGCCGCGGCGGCCTTTTGTGCCGTGGCGATTGCCTGGCGCTGGTCGGCGACGATTTGGTCGTAGCGGCCTGCGATATCCTGGCGCGTCTCGAGCTCCTCGCCTTGATCGGCGATGCGCTGATCAAGTTCGGCCAGGTGGGCACGAGCGTCCGCGAGCGCCTTCTTTGCGGCGTTCATCTCGCGCATGGCAGAGGCGCCCTGGGCGATAAAAGTGCCTACGGCGTTTGCTGTATTTGAGACGGCGGTTCCCAGATCGCGGCTGGCTGCAGGGGCGTGTGGAGCGGTCGGGTGACCGGCGTCGGCCGTACCCACATCGGGCGCCTGCGACGTGGCGATATTGCCGGTGCCACCCTCGATCACGGAAAAGCCGGCAGTGTGCGGGTCAACTGCATCTGTGCCAATTGTAGGGTGCTCGAGCTGTAAGAACGAAGGTACGGTGCTGCCTTGGTCGGCAACGGGGGTCTCGCCAGGCACGAAGGTCGATGCGGCCTCGGCGGCCTTCTCTTCTTCGGCGTCCACATCGGCGTCGGCCACGGCGTCTTTCATCGCTTTGACGGCATCCATCATGGAGTCCATGACGGCATCGAGCTCTTCTTCCGAAGATACCTCGATGGGGCCTGCCGCCTGTGACGCGGGGTCCGCGTCGGGCTCGGCGTCGTTCGACTCCGGTTGCTCGCCTTCGTCATGCTCGACAGTATCGCCTGTGTCTGTTGCCTTATCCGCACCGGCGTGCGCATCATCGGCGGATGCATCGACGGAAGCGGCGACGCAGGTAGGAGTGCTGCAGTCGTCGACGGCGTCTGCGGAATGATCAATATGCTGCTGAGTCTGGGGGTCCAGCTCGTCTGTCATAGGCATGTGCTCCTCATCGTTGATTGTCACCCTATGATAAAGTCTCGCGCCGGCATCCCGCGCGCCGCAGCAAAGTTTCAAAACGTGTTCGATGGCTCGCTTGGATAGCAAAAATTTGGCCGCTATATTCAGTTTGCGCTTGACATTTCCTTCTCCGAAAGACGTTATGCCGTTCACCTGCCGCGGTCTTTATAATGGTTTGCGTATGAACCGCAACCAAGGAGTTCCAGTTTATGGACCAGAGCCTATTTAAATTCGACCTGATCGCCGAGGATCCGACGACGCATGCGCGTGCCGGCGTGCTGCACACTCCGCACGGCGACATCGAGACGCCGATCTTTATGCCCGTGGGCACCAAGGCAAACGTCAAGGGCATCCCTACCGAGACCGTCAAGCAGCTCGGCGCCCAGATCGTGCTTGCCAATACCTATCACCTGTCCATGCGCCCCGGCGAGGACACCATCGCCGAGTTGGGTGGCCTGCACAAGTTTATGAACTGGCATGGCCCCATCCTCACTGATTCCGGCGGTTTCCAGGTGTTCAGCCACAACGACGCCGTCAAGCTCACCGACGAGGGCGTGCGCTTTATCGTCAACGACTACGACGGCCGCCACGTGTTCTGGACGCCCGAGGACAACATGGAAATCGCCATGAAGCTCGGCTCCGACATCTGCATGCAGCTCGACCAGTGCCCGGGCTATCCCGCCACGCGCGCCTACGTTGAGCGCGCCGTTGAGCTGTCGAGCATGTGGGCCGAGCGTTGCTATAAGGCGCATACCCGCGACGACCAGGCGCTCTTTGGCATCGTTCAGGGTGGCATGCATCTGGACCTGCGCCTGCGTTCGCTGCGCCATCTGGAGGAGTGCGGTGACTTCCCCGGTTACGGCATTGGCGGCTACTCGGTGGGCGAGGACCACGAGACCATGTTTGAGACGCTGGCACCGCTCGCGAGCGAGTACATGCCCAAACATAAGCCGCGCTACCTGATGGGCGTCGGCAACCCAACGACGCTCGTGCGTGGTGTAGGCGTGGGCATCGACATGTTCGACTGCGTGCTGCCGACGCGCACCGGCCGCATGGGGACGGCGTTCTCGAGCGAGGGTCGCCTTAACTTCCGCAATGCCCGCTTTGCGCACGACGACGGCCCCATCGATCCCACCTGCACCTGCCCGGTGTGCACGGGCGGCTACAGCCGTGCGCTCATTCGCCACATGGTCACGCAGAAGGAGATGCTCGGCGGCATTTTGCTTTCGATGCACAACATCTACTACCTGCTCAACCTTATGCAGCGTGCCCGCCAGGCCATTATCGAGGGCCACTACGGTGCGTTTGTGAGCGACTGGATGAACAGCCCCGCGGCAGTGGATTACTAAGAGCTGCGGGTGCGCTTACGGGGGCGCTCGCGCGGTGTCGAGGCTACGTGCCAATCGACCGTGCGTAGCCGGTGCCGGGCATCGCATGCGTCGGCATCGGTTGCACGACCTCTGACCGATGCCTTTGCAAGCGCTTGATGCATCGTGGGTACCATACCGAATGGTTGATGTTCGGGCGGGTGTTTGACGCATGGCGTCGACCCCGCCCGTTTCTATTTTCGATAGGAGTATCCCATGATTAAGAATGAGAACGTCGAGGGCGAGCCGGCCTACGACGAGACGTACCGACGCGGCCCCGTGGTTATGCGCGGCCCTATGATTCCTAAGGACAACACCTACGCCAACCTGCTGGCGCCCGAGGACTCGACTGACTGGTTGCACGCCGACCCGTGGCGTGTGCTGCGCATTCAGGCCGAGTTTGTCGATGGCTTCGGCGCGCTTGCCGAGCTCGGGCCCGCGGTGACCATCTTCGGCAGTGCCCGCACGCCCAAGACCGATCC
This sequence comes from Collinsella sp. LCP19S3_D5, assembly GCF_052121415.1. Lineage (NCBI taxonomy): Bacteria > Bacillati > Actinomycetota > Coriobacteriia > Coriobacteriales > Coriobacteriaceae > Collinsella > Collinsella sp. LCP19S3_D5. Next base: position 86,455 of record NZ_JBQKEH010000007.1, on the reverse strand, counting down.
GCTCTACAAGGCGGCGCGCACGGTCGGCCGCAAGATCGCGCAGCGCGGCGTGGCGGTTATCACCGGCGGTGGTCCTGGCATTATGGAGGCGGCCAACAGGGGAGCGGCGAGCGCCAACGGCAAGTCAGTCGGCTTGGGTATTGAGCTTCCGCACGAGCATGGGCTCAACAAATACGTGAACCTCGGCATGGACTTCCGTTACTTCTTTGTGCGCAAGACCATGTTTGTCAAATACAGCTCGGGCGCCATCGTGTTTCCCGGTGGTTTTGGTACGCTCGACGAGATGTTTGAGGTGCTCACGCTGGTGCAGACGCACAAGGTCAAGCGCATGCCGCTTGTTTTGGTGGGCAGCGAATACTGGCAGGGCCTGTTCGACTGGCTCAACGGCCCGGTGATGGATGCCGGCATGATCAGCCCACTCGATCCAGACCTCGTCCACATCACCGATGACCTCAACGAGGCCGTCGATATTGTCCTGAGCGGGCTGATGTAGGGTAGGTAAAATGGGACGGGGCTAAAAAGACTGGTCTGAAACGTTTGATATCAGTCTTTTTGGCCCCGTCCCAAATGAACTGCTTCCAAGTTGCGGTGGAATAGGGATTGATTTGCGGTTGATAAGCCAAAAACAGTCCCTATTCCACCGCAAGTGGTAAAGGTGCCCCTAGTGGATGGGCTGGTAGCGGGGACAGTAGCTGATGGCGATGGCGTCGACGCCTACGTGGGTGGCGATGGTGCAGCCGATGGGGCCGGTGCCGGCGTCTACGTAGTTCTGGCCTGCGAGCGCTTGGTTGACGAGCTCCTGCTCCTCGGCGGCGCCGGTCGTGAGCACACGTACGCTGGAGCCCGGGTGCTCGGCCAAAAATGCGAGGCAATCTGCCATGGTGTTGGTGACGATGCGCTTGGCGCCACGACCCTTTTTGATCGCCTTGATCTCGCCCGATTTCCACTCCGGCGAAACGGCCAGGCGAATATTGAGCATCTGCGTGAGCTGGCCGGCGAGCTTGGGCGCGCGGCCGTTCTTAACGAGGTTCTCGAGCGTGCGGGGAATCAGCAGCAGATGGGCGTCGGGCAGCGTCGCGCGGATCTGCGCTTCGGTCTCGTCCAGGCTGCGGCCGTCCTCACGCATGGCCAGCGCGTACTCCACCAGCAGGCCCTCGGCACCCGAGCCGGTGCGCGAATCGATGCAGCGCACGTCGAGCTCGTGCGCTTCGGCCGTCAGGCTGGCGTTGGCATAGCAGGCGGACCACTCACTGCACAGTGAGATAAAGATGGCGCTATCGTGGCCGTCGGCGCGCACGCGGTCAAAGAGTGCCTTGAACTCGCCGGCGCTTGGCTGCGAGGTGTGCGGCAGCTGCTTGGATCCGGCCATGCGGGCGACGTATTCCTCGGCGGTAATCTGCACCTGGTCGAGCAGGTCTTCGCCTTCGATAATCACATGAAGCGGAATCACGTAAATGCCGAGCTCTTGGGCGCGGGCGGGGGAGATGTCCGACGTGGAGTCGGTTATGATGGCAAAAGACATAATTGCACCTTTCGTAGGGGCGCTTGCGCGCCGCCTTCTGAGAGCAAAGTGCGAAAGTATAGTAGAGTCGCTCCACATTGCTAGGTTCAATTGTTGAATAGTCAACAGTTTGAAGTGTCGATGTGGAAATCGTCAACTGGGGGAAAGAGGGATGTCGATGGAGGCGCTGGAGATATGCAAGCGGCCGGTCGTGCTGTTTGATTTTGACGGCACGGTGGCCGATACGGGCCGGGCGGTGATGACCTCGACGCGTAAAGCGCTGGCTGCGCGCGGGTTTTCTGAGGCGCAGATGGGTGACCTGCGCCGCATGATCGGGCCTCCGTTGTGGAAGAGTTTCCACGACTTTTACGGCTTCTCGCGCGAGGAGTCGCTTGTGGTGGCCGACGAGTACCGTGCCTTTTTTGATGAGCTGGGACCGGAAGAGTACCCCGTGTTCGATGGAATTCCCGAACTGCTCGATGGCCTGGCCGCCCAGGGGCATCACTTGGCCGTGGCGACGTCGCGCATGGAGGCAAAGTGCATCGACATGGTGGGCGAGCTGGGGCTTTCGCAGTTTGAGGCGGTGGTCGGTATGAATCCGCCGCAGGGGCGCGAGACCAAGGCCGATTCGGTTCGCGATGCCCTGGCGGCGCTCGGCGCGACGGCGGACGATGCCGTGATGATTGGCGATCGCTTTAACGATGTGGAGGGCGCGCACGCAAGGGGCGTGCCGTGCATTGGCATCTATTCGGGCGCGGCGGTGCCGGGCGAGCACGAGGCGGCGGGTGCCGATGCGGTGGTGCACTCGGTGGCCGAGCTTGCTAAACTTTTCGCCATCTAATGACGTTATGCGAGGGGCGGGTGTGACCGTCGCTCATTGGTAAGGAGGTCGTCCATGAATCAGGTGGAACAGAGCGTTACCGAGTATGTCGACGAGATCTGGGAAGATGTCGTTGCCGATATCGAGCAGCTGGTGAGCTATCCGTCCGTGGCCGTTGCTGCCCATGCGGAGCCCGGTGCGCCGTTTGGCCGCCCGGTCCGTGATGCGCTCGATTGTGCGCTCGGCATTGCGCAAAAGCTCGGCTACCAGACGAGCGACGACGAGGGCTATGTGGGCATCGCCGACATTCCCGGCCGCGGCGATAAGCAGCTTGCGACCATCTGCCATGTGGATGTGGTGCCCGCCGGTCCCGGTTGGAACACCGACCCGTTTGCGATGGAGCGCCGCGAGGGCTGGCTGCTCGGTCGTGGCGTGATCGACGACAAGGGCCCGGCCGTGTTGTCGCTCTACGCCGGTGCCTACCTGATCAAGCACGGCATTGTGCCGCGCTATACCTTCCGCGCGCTGCTGGGCTGCGATGAGGAAGTGGGCATGTCCGACGTTCACCATTATCTGGAGAACCACGCAGACCCCGACTTTTTGTTTACGCCCGATGCCGAGTTCCCGGTCTGCAATGCCGAGAAGGGCCAGTTTGGGGCGACGTTTGTGAGCTCCAAGATCGACGGCGGGCGCATCGTATCGTGGAGCGGTGCCGAGGCGAGCAACGCCATTCCGTCGCAGTCTATCTGCGAGCTCGCGATTGCCGCCGATGAGCTGCCGGCGCCCGTTGAGAACGCCGACCGCCTGGAGATCACGGCGCTCGATAACGGGCATGCGCAGATTTTCGCCCACGGTATTGGCGGTCACGCTTCGATGCCCGAGGGAACAATCAATGCCGTCGGCCTCATCGTGGCGTATCTGCGCGAGGCCGAGGACGCGTTTGGTGCACGCGACGAGCGCCTGCTGACGCCCGCCGAGCACGAGTTTGTCAAGTTTCTGACCTTTGTACATGCGGATGCCTATGGCCACGGCCTGGGTATCGACGCGACGAGCCCGGCGTTTGGCCCGCTCACGTGCAACCCCGGTGTTATCCGTGTGATGGATGGCCATATTGAGCAGGTCATCGACGTACGTTTCCCCGACAGCACGAGCGCCGATACCATCTGCGAGCAGCTCGAGCCGCTCGTGGGCCGCTTTGGCGTGACGTGCCGTGTGGGTCGTGCAAAGGTGCCGTTCTCGGTGTCCGCCGACGATCCGGCCGTGAAGGCGCTTATTGATACCTATAACGAGTTTACGGGCAAGCATGCCGAGCCCTTTGCCATGGGCGGCGGCACATACGCGCGCAACTTTGCCCGCGCCGTGTCGTTTGGCCCCGAGGAAACCGGCCTGGAGCTGCCCGCATGGGGCGGCCAGATGCACGGCCCCAACGAGTGCGCCAACGAGGAACAGCTCAAGCAGGCGCTCAAGATCTATATTGTTGCGATCCTCCGTTTGAATGAATTAGAGCTTTAAGGTTACACGGTTTCCTAATCTAAGTTGCGATGGAATAGTTCCTAGAATGGGCCATTTGATGGCCAAGCAGGAACTATTTCACCGCAACTTTGTTTTTATTGGTGTAAAAGGCGGGCCATGCTTGGGGGCGGGTTTGTTATTCGTTTGTAAAGCCGAGTCGCGCTCGCGGTAAGGGTCTATCAAATGCCCGTAAGAATCCGCAGTTGGCGCGGGCACCGCCCGATCGAGGCCGTATCTTTCCAAACAGCAAAGCGGGCAGGGTGCCCGCGAGTCGCATGTATGAAAGGAAGATCATGCTCGATCAGGCTTATTCTCGTCGTCAGTTCCTCGGCCTCGCTGGTGGTCTTGCCAGCTTCGTGGGCCTCGGCCTCGTTGGTTGCGGCGGCGCAGGCGCTTCCAACGCCGCCGACAAGGGCAGCGCCGCTGCCGAGTCCGTCTCCGGCGAGGTGACCTACGACGGCGCCTCCTCGTTCCAGGCTCTCGTCGAGGCCGCTGCCGAGAAGTTCATGGACGCCAACCCGGACGTCTCCGTCTCTGGCTCGGGCAACGGTTCGGGCAAGGGCCTGACCGCCGTTGCCGCCGGTACCGTCACCATCGGTAACTCCGACGTCTTCGCCGAGACCAAGCTCGAGGCCGACCAGGTCAAGAACCTCGTCGACCACGAGGTCGCCGTCGTGGGCATGGGTCCCGTCGTCTCCAAGAACGTGAAGGTCGACGACTTGTCCCTCGAGCAGCTCAAGGGCATCTTCTCCGGCCAGATCACCAACTGGAAGGAGGTCGGCGGCGACGACGCCACCATCGTCGTTCTCAACCGCAAGGCCGGCTCCGGCACCCGCGCCACCTTCGAGGCCGCCGTCTTTGGCGACGAGGTCGTCGACTTTAAGGGCGACGCCGAGCTCGACAAGTCCGGCGACGTCCAGACTCAGATGGCCAGCACCGACAACGCCATCTCCTACCTCGACTTCTCGCACTTCGACGACTCCAAGTTCAACGCCATCAAGGTCGAGGGCGTGGAGCCCAAGAGCGCAAACGTCACCGACGACTCTTTTAAGATCTGGGCGACCGAGCACATGTACTGCGCGAAGGACGCCGACGATGCCACCAAGGCCTTCCTGGAGTTCATGCTTTCCGACGACGTCCAGGGCAAACTTGTCGAGGAGCAGGGCTTTATCCCTGTCTCTGCCATGAAGGTCGTCAAGGACGCCAGCGGCAAGGTCTCCGCTAAATAAGTAATCGCCCCGGAAAGGTTTGCAATGGCAAAACAGCTGCCAAAGCGCGACCTTGAGAACGTGGGCCTGGGCGTCACGGGCGCGTGCGTAGCGCTCGTGACGCTTGTCGTTGCCGCGCTCATCTTTATGGTCGCCCAAAAGGGCCTCTCGGCTTTTCTCAAGGACGGCGTTTCGGTCGTCGAGTTCTTTACCGGCACCAAGTGGGACCTGGCCAACACGGCCGAAAACGGCCTGCCCTATACCGGCGCCCTGCCCCTGATCGTCACCTCGTTTGCGGTCATGGTGCTCTCCACGCTTATCGCGCTGCCCATCGCCATCGGCTCTGCCATCTTTGCGGTCGAGATTAGCCCTAAGTTTGGCTCCAAGGTGTTTCAGCCGCTTATTGAGCTTTTGACCGGCATTCCCTCGGTCGTCTTTGGCCTGGTCGGCTTTCACGTGGTCGTCGGTCTTATGAAGAGCGTTTTCCACGTGAGCACGGGCCTGGGCATCTTGCCCGGCGCCATTGTGCTGGCCGTCATGATCTTGCCGACGATGACCACCCTTTCGGTCGATGGCCTGCGTGCCGTGCCCGATAGCTACCGTCAGGGTTCGCTCGCGCTGGGCTACACCCGCTGGCAGACCATCTGGCACGTGGTACTCAAATCCGCCATGCCGTCGCTCATGACCGCGGTCATCCTTGGCATGACCCGCGCCTTTGGCGAGACGCTCGCCGTGCGCATGGTTATCGGCGGTATCGAGGCCATGCCGACGTCGCTGCTGTCGCCGGCCTCCACCATCACCACCACGCTCACCACGTCCATGGCGGTCTATGCCGAGGGCTCTGCCCAAGACGATGTCCTGTGGGCGCTCGGTCTGCTGCTGATGGGCATGAGCCTCATCTTTATCCTGATCATCCACCTTATCGGCCGCAAGGGGGCGAAGGCTCGTGGCTAGCACGCGCATTCATATCGACGAGACGAGACTCAGGCGCGTCCAAAAACAGGACCGCATCGCCACGGGCGTGCTGACGGCAATCGTCGCCATCGTCATGCTCATCGTCGTCTCCATGGTGGCCTATATTCTGTTCGAGGGCATCTCGACGCTGTTCCAGCCGGGATTTCTCACGCAGCCCGCGCGCGCCAACGGAACCCAGGGCGGCGTGCTCTACCAGCTGTTCGACTCGTTCTATCTGCTGCTGATCACCCTAGGTATCTCGGTGCCCATCAGCTTGGGCGGCGCGGTTTTCCTGGTTGAGTACGCGCCGGACGGCCCCATCCGTGACATCGCCTCCACCGCCATCGAGACGCTGTCCTCGCTGCCTTCCATCGTCGTCGGCATGTTCGGCTTTCTGGTGTTCTCGGTGCAGCTGGGCTGGAAGTACTCCATCATCTCCGGTGCCGTCGCGCTCACCATGTTCAACATCCCCATCCTGGTGCGCGTGATCCAGCAGGCGCTCGAGGACGTGCCGCAGGCCCAGCGCGATGCGTGCCTGGCTATGGGCCTCACCCGCTGGGAGGCCACGCTGCACATCCTGATCCCCGAGGCCATGCCCGCTATCGTGACCGGTATCGTGCTTTCGGCCGGCCGTGTGTTTGGCGAGGCCGCGGCGCTGCTCTTTACCTCGGGCATGAGCTCGCCGGTTCGCCTGAACTTCTTGAGCTTTAACCTGTCGAGCCCCACTTGCGCCTGGAACGTGTTCCGCCCCGGTGAGTCGCTCGCCGTGCACATCTATAAGATCTACGGCGAGGGCAGCCCCGAGGCACAGCAGATTGTTTGGGGCACCGCGGCACTGCTGATGATCTGCGTGCTGCTGTTTAACGTAGTCGCCCGTATCGTGGGCAAGCAACTGGCAAGGAGGATGACGGCCGAATGAGCGAGATAAATGCAACGCCCGCAACCGAGGCGGCCGCGTCCGAGACCCAGGACTTTTTGTCGAGCGTGGGGGAGAGCGAGAAGCGCGTGCGCGTAAGCGGCAAAGCCGTGAGCGACGAGGTCGTGCTTTCCACCAAGGACGTCAACGTGTACTATGGCGACCACCATGCGCTGCACGATACGTCGCTCGACTTTCACAAGGGCGAGATCACGGCGCTCATCGGGCCTTCGGGCTGCGGTAAGTCGACCTTTTTGCGCAGCCTCAACCTTATGAATCGCGAGATTCGCGGCTGCCGCGTGGAGGGCGAGATCAACTATCGCGGGCGCAACGTGAACACCAAGACCGAGAACACCTACGAGCTGCGTCGCTCCATTGGCATGGTGTTTCAGCAGCCCAACCCTTTCCGCAAGTCCATTCGTGACAACATCACGTTTGCGCCCAAACGCCACGGCATTACTGACCGCGACGAGCTCGATCGCATGGTCGAGGAAAGCCTGCGCGGCGCGGCGCTGTGGGACGAGGTCAAGGACAAGCTCGACAAGAGCGCCTACGCGCTTTCGGGCGGCCAGCAGCAACGCCTGTGCATTGCGCGCACGCTGGCGCTCAATCCCGATGTGATTCTGTTTGACGAGCCCTGCTCGGCGCTCGACCCCATCTCGACGCTGGCAATCGAGGACCTGATGTCATCGATTGTTGCCGATCGCGCCATCGTCATCGTGACGCACAACATGGAGCAGGCGGCGCGCGTGTCCAACCGCACGGCGTTTTTCTACATGGGCGATATGGTCGAGTACGACGAGACCGACGAGATTTTCCAACGGCCCAAGGATAAGCGGCTGAATGATTACCTCACCGGCATGTTCTCCTAGTCCGGGACATGCTTGAGGCCCGCGGCGGCCATGGTTGCCGCGGGACTGATTGGAGAGGCGGGTCATCTCTTACGGGAGATGGCCCGCCTTTTTGTGTCGTGTGCGGCCGTCAACCTACCAAAAAGGGACAGGTTTATTTTGGCAGGTTTAACGTTTTACCACGGAGTGCCCTTGGACTGCTCTGACGTTTGCCCAGATAAAACCTGCCAAAATAAACCTGTCCCTTTTTGGTAGGTTTTGGGGTGGGGCTCGCTGCTATCATGGACAACGTTGAATTTCTACGAAGGAGCAGGGCATATGGCGATTCTTTTGGGATGCGATTCTGTCAGCCTAGAGTTTCCCACCAAGCATATTTTCGATAGCGTGACGCTCGGCGTGGACGAGGGTGACCGCATCGGCATCGTCGGTAAAAACGGCGACGGCAAGTCGACGCTGCTGAGTGTGCTCGCCGGTACGCTGGAGCCCGACGACGGCCGCGTGACGCATCGACGCGACACGACGATTGGTTTGCTCGGCCAAAAGGACAACCTGGTCGATACCGACACCGTGCATCATGCCGTCGTCGGCGACACGCCCGAGTACGAATGGGCGTCGAGCCCGCGTACGCGCCAGATCCTGGCCGGCCTTATTAGCGATGTGCCCTGGGAGGGCACGGTGGGCGAGCTTTCGGGCGGTCAGCGCCGCCGCGTGGACCTCGCGCGCCTGCTGATCGGCGACTACGATGTGCTCATGCTCGACGAGCCCACCAACCATCTGGACATGCGCACCATCAACTGGCTCGCGCGCCACTTAAAGGCCCGCTGGCAGCGCGGCCAGGGCGCCATGCTCGTGGTCACGCACGACCGTTGGTTCTTGGACGAGGTCTGCACCAGCATGTGGGAGGTCCACGATGGCCAGGTCGACCCCTTCGAGGGCGGCTACTCCGCATATATCCTACAGCGCGTAGAGCGCGACCGCATGGCCGCCGTTACCGAGGAGCGCCGTCGCAACATGGCGCGCAAGGAGCTCGCGTGGCTGAGCCGCGGCGCACAGGCGCGCTCCACCAAGCCCAAGTTTCGTGTGGAGGCCGCTCGCGAGCTCATCGCCGACGTGCCGCCCGTGCGCGACGAGCTGGAGCTCAAGCGCCTGGCGGTGAGTCGCCTGGGCAAGCAGGTTATCGACGTGGTCGACGTGGACGCCGGCTATGCCGATACCGACGGCGCGTCCAAGCAAGTGCTCACCGATGTGACCTGGCTCATTGGTGCGGGCGACCGCTATGGTCTTTTGGGCGAGAACGGCGCCGGCAAGTCCACACTGCTCGATGTGATTCAGGGCAAGATCGCGCCCCTGCGCGGCCGCGTGAAGATTGGCCAGACGGTGCGCTTTGGCGTGCTGTCGCAGCAGCTCGAGGAGCTCGAGCCCTACATGGGCGACACGATCCGCGAGGTGCTCAGCAACTACAAGAAGTACTACGTTATCGATGGCAAGGAGACCTCGCCCGAGAAGCTCTGCGAGCGTCTGGGCTTTACGACGCAGCAGCTCTGGAGTCGTATCGGCGATCTTTCGGGCGGACAGCGCCGTCGCCTGTCGCTGCTGCTGACGATCCTGGACGAGCCCAATGTGCTCATCCTGGACGAGCCCGGCAACGACCTGGATACCGACATGCTGGCGATTGTCGAGGACCTGCTCGATGGTTGGCCCGGCACGTTGATTCTGGTAACGCATGACCGCTTTTTGATGGAGCGCGTGACCGACCAGCAGTGGGCGCTGCTCGACGGCCACCTGACGCACATGCCCGGCGGCGTCGACCAGTACCTGCGCCTGTGCAATGCCACCGCCGAGGGCGAGCCCGTGGGTGCACCGAGCGCCAAGACCGGCACGTTCGACACCGGTGCCGCGGCAGCTGCGGCCGAAAAGCCCAAGGCGAGCGGTCAGCCCAATGGCCTTTCCAACGCCGAGCGCCAGAAGCTCCGCCGCGAGGTGAGCTCGCTCGAGCGCAAGATAGAGACGCAGCGCGCTCGCGTGGAGGAGGCCGAGGCCGCGATGGCTCAGGTCGATCCCACCAACTACACGGCGCTGGGCGAGCAGCAGGCAAAGATCGACGAGGCTCACGCCGCTATGGACGAGCTGGAGATGGCGTGGCTCGAGGCGAGCGAGAAGCTCGAGGGCGAGGAGTAGACGAGGATGATCAAAGCCGCGTTTTTCGATATCGACGGCACGCTACTGAGCTTTAAGACGCACCGGATTCCGGCGTCGGCGCAGCAAGTGCTCGACAGCTTTCACGAGCAGGGGATTGCGTGCGTGATCGCCACGGGCCGCCCGACCTACCAGATGCCGGATTGGCTGTTCGATCTTGGTTGGGATGCGTACATTACGCTTTCGGGCCAGCACTGCTTTGATGCCGAGGGCGTCTACCGCAGCTGCCCGATTGATCCGGAGGACGTTGCGGTGATTGTGGACCAGGTGGCCGAGGGGCGCTATGACTCACTGTGCATGCAGGGCGAGAACTCGTTTGTGAACCGCCTGTCCGAGCGCGTGGTGACGGCCGGTAACAACGCGGGAATCGTTTACCACGAGGAGCCGTTTGAGCACGCCTTCGATGCGCCGGTTTACCAGTTTTGCGCCTTTGTGGATCCGGCCGACGAGCATATCGTGACCGATGCCGTGTCGCATTCGCTCACCACGCGCTGGTGCGACCTGTTCTGCGACATTATTCCGGCCAACGGCGGCAAGGACCTGGGCGTGGCGGCGACGCTGGAGCGCCTGGGTATCGACGCGAGCGAGGCGATTGCCTTTGGCGACGGCGAGAACGACCTGTCGATGTTTGCCGCCGTGGGTACGAGCGTGGCCATGGGCAACGCGCAAGACACGGTAAAGGCTGCGGCGAGCTACGTGACGACCGCCGTGGACGACGACGGAATTTACAACGCCGCAAAGCACTTTGGGCTGCTATAGCTGCGGCTCGGCACTTGGGGACGTTCCTTTTCTGCCGGCAGTTGGGGACGCCCCTTGCGCGTGGTGTGCCGCGTCGCACGGCCGGACAGCCACGCATGCTACAGGTTCTTGACACCCATCGCGCGCATGGCGTTCAGGATGGCGATGATCGCCACGCCCACGTCGCCAAAGACGGCGAGCCACATGTTGGCGATGCCAAGCGCCGCGAGCACCAGAATCAGCAACTTAATGCCCAGTGCAAAGATGATGTTCTGCCAAACAATCGTCATGGTCTTGCGAGCCACGCGGATTGCACGGGAAATGTTGGACGGCTTGTCGTCCATCAGCACAACGTCCGCTGCCTCGATTGCGGCGTCGGAGCCCATGGCGCCCATGGCAATGCCCACATCGGCACGGGTGAGCACGGGCGCATCGTTGATACCGTCGCCCACAAAGGCGAGCTTGCCCTTGCCCGATTCGGTCGCCAGCAATGCCTCGACGCGCTCGACCTTGTCACCTGGCAGAAGCTGCGCGTGGAACTCGTCGAGCCCCAACTGTTCGGCAACGGACGTGGCCACTTCCTCGCGGTCTCCCGTGAGCATGACGGTGCGCTTGACGCCGGCGGCGTGCAGCTCGCGAATCGTTTGCTCGGCATCGGCTTTGACGGTGTCGGCAATTACGATGTGACCGGCATAGACGTCATCGACCAGCACATGGAGGATAGTGCCGACGACCTCACAGTCCGGTGTTTCAACGCCGGACGCGGCGAGCATCTTGGCGTTGCCGACGACGACGTGCTTGCCGTCGATGTTCGCCGTCACGCCATGGCCCGCGTCGTTGGCGGAGTCGCATACACGCTTGGGGTCGAGTTCGCCCTGGAAGGCGGCGCGCACCGACTGCGCGATGGGGTGGTCGGAGAACGACTCGGCGAGGGCTGCGACTTCAAGCAGCGATTGCTCGGTATAGCCGCCCTCGGGGTGCACCGCGACGACCGAGAACGTGCCGTTGGTGAGCGTGCCGGTTTTGTCGAAGACGACGGTATCCACATCGGCGAGCGCCTCGAGGTAGTTGGAGCCTTTGATGAGAACTCCCAGCTTGGACGCGCCGCCGATGCCGCCAAAGAAGCTCAGCGGCACGCTAATTACGAGTGCGCACGGGCAGCTGACGACGAGGAAGGTCAGGCCGCGCAGGATCCAATCGGACCAAGCACCGGTCACCAGGCCGCCGCCGAGCGCGAGCACCGCTGCCGCGCCGGTGACGGCGGGCGTGTAGACGCGGGCGAACCGTGTGATGAAGTTTTCGGTGCGCGCCTTCTTTTCGCTGGCATTCTCCACGAGCTCCAGGACGCGCGCGACGGTGGACTCGCCAAAGGGTTTGGTGGTGCGCACGCGGATAAGACCCGTCATGTTGATGCAGCCGCTGATGATATCGTCGCCGGTCTTGGCGGTACGGGGGACTGACTCGCCGGTGAGGGCGGCGGTGTCGAGCTGGGTTACGCCCTCGACGATAACGCCGTCGATGGGCACGCGCTCGCCGGGCTTGATGACAATGACGGTGCCGACGGCGATGTCATCGGGAAAGACCTGCTCGAGCGTGCCGTCAGCCTGCTCAACGTTGGCGTAATCGGGCGCGATGTCCATCATGGCGCTGATCGATTTGCGGCTCTTGCCCACGGCGTAGGCTTGGAACAGCTCGCCGACCTGGTAGAACATCATAACGGCGGCGCCTTCGGCCATGTGCGGGTCGGTATCGGGGAAGAGCACCGTGGCAAACGCGCCGATGGTCGCGACGGCCATGAGAAAGCTCTCGTCGAACGCCTTGCCGCGGCGGATGTTACTGAATGCCTTTTGGAGCACGTCGTAGCCGGCAATCAAAAACGGCACGAGGAACAGCACAAAGCTGGCGTAGATGTTGCCTGGGGTGCCGAATGCGGCGGTGAGGGCGCCGAGCTCATCGAGGGCGTACACCACGACAAAAATACCCAGCGCTACCAGGATGCGGTTGCGTTTATGCTCGAGTGACTCTTTTTTCTTGCGCTTCTTATTTTTCTTCTTGGGGTCGGCGGTGGCCATGACTCGTATCCTCCCATTTGAATGTATGAACACTCGCTCATGTAATTTCGCGAGCAAAGGCCGCGGCAAGCGCGGCCTTGCAGGTTGGCGTAAACCTGGGCTAGAGAATGATCTCGCAGTCCGGCTCAGCGTCGGCGGTGAACTCCACGACGCGATCAAGGACCTCGTCGAACTCAGCGTCGTCGGCCTCAAGCGTCAGCTTCTGGGTCATAAAGTTGACCGAAACGGATTTGACGCCCTCGAGCTTGGCGAGTTCGTCCTGAAGCTTACGCGCGCAGTTGGCGCAGTCGATCTCGTCGAGCTTGAACTGCTTTTTCATGATGGGTTCCTTTCCCTGTATTTGCGGCTTGGGTGCAGACCGCGCTGGTACCGTGGTTGGTCGCTATTCGCAGATGTGGCTCATGCCTTGGTTGAGCATGGTGTAGACATGATCGTCGGCGAGCGAGTAGAGGATGTTGCGCCCGTCGCGCCGGAATTTAACCAGGTGCGACTGTTTGAGCGTGCGCAGCTGGTGCGACACCGCGGACTGCGAGGTCGCAGTCGCCTCGGCGATGTCGGCCACGCAGAGTTCGCGGCCCATGAGGGCGTAGAGGATCTTGATACGCGTGGTGTCGCTGAAAACCTTGAACAAGTCGGCAAGGTCGTACAGCAGCTCCTCGTCGGGAAGGTCCTCGGGCGAGCAAGTGGTGGGGATGTCGGGCACGATGGTGGTGTCGATGTCGGTCCTTATTTCATCGGCGTGTTCGCTCATTGCAATATCCTTTCATATGAACATGTGCTCATATAACTTACTTCCGAGTATATGAGCGCATGTTCATATGTCAATATAATTTGCGAAATTTTTTGCTATCGGATGGCTCTAGAGGCGGCTAAGGGCATTGGTTGGTGCTGATAAGGCCGCCGATGCCAACGTGGGTACCCTAGCGACGTGCAAAAAGGGGAGTTTTCAGCATCGACGAGGGGTTATTTATTGCATGATACGGCGTCGTTTGCCGCCACAGGGCTTTACTGGAGTGCAAATGGCAATAGATATTCCCCAGCTGTTGCCTAACTTACATCGAAAACAGCGGCTTCGGTGCAAAATGGGGCAATTCGGCCGCCCTCGGATACTCGGCTCTGCTGAAAACTCCCGTTTTTGCACGTCGCCGGGGTACCCACCCTGTCAGTCCGCCTCTGTTCTGGCCCCGTACACCCTGCCTTCGGGTGTGGAGGTGCTTGTTTGGGCGAACTCCGGGCAATCCAGCTCGATGACTTGCATGTCGTCGATGGCCGGGACATTGTTGATCGTCGGGTCGTCCAGCGAGATGCCCTCGAGCACTGCGCGCTCGAGCTCAAGTGCATTACCCTGCGCTGCGTCTTGACGGAGGAGCTCCTCAATACGCTTCTTTTCCTCGATAAATCTCCTGAGAACAAATTGTCGCAGCTCTTCTTGCTTGGTTGCGAAATCTTTGGGCAGGCGCGATGGGCGAATGCCCTCCTTTCGCTGGATTGCCTCCATAACCCTGGTGAAGGCGCTGGCGTGCATAAAGGAATAGCGACTGACGGTAATGATTCCGTAGCCCATGGACGCCAGCGCGTTCTTGCGTTCTTCGTCAATGGCGCGGTCTTCTTCGGCATCGTGCTGAAATCCGTTGTATTCGATGTCGGTTCGGGACCGCTTGAGATATGCATCCATATAGAACTTTTCGCGCCGCGTGAGATTCTTTGCAGCAGCTGTGACCTTTACTTCGTAGTCGGTCTCGATCTCGCTAATGCCAAGACCGCCCTCGCGCCTGGGTAGCGTGAGCATCATGACAAACGCCGTTTCCATCGGCGATCGGCATCCGTCCCGCACGCATTGGATGGCTTTTCGGGCAAGTTCGAGGCCCTTGCAGTCGATGAGGGAGTTAAAGAAATGTTTAAGGCTCGAAGTCGAGGTGAGCGCGAAGCGCTCGGTATAGGATGTCGAGGCATCGTGCCCAAGGGAATAGGCTCCACACAGTTCGAAGTAGTACTCCACAAGTTCTCGAAAGGGAAGATAGGTTGCGGCCTGAAGCGCGCAGAGTTCGACGCCGACAATATAGATGTCGTCGGCAAGCTTGATAAAGCGCGAGCCCGCGAATCGCTTGGATGATACGTGGCACTTGCAGCCCGTCATGCTGCGCACGTTTGCGCGCTCGAACACCGTTGTATCGAGCGGGGCATCGTTATCCAGAGCGACGTTGTGCCTGGCGAGCCAGTCGGCGGCAGAGTCGAGCAGCTCCTTGCTGGGGCGCGCCCCGTAGATCTTGGCAGGGCTGCAGGGCTCGGTGCCAATTGCGGATACCGAGTATGCGGCTTGGTAGACCGCTTTTGCCGTGTTATGTGAAAGCACGATACTCATACAGATAGCATGGCAGACCAGGCGGCGGGGTTCGCAATGAACGCCAAGGCAAAATGGCGCGGCATAACAAAAGCTGTCCAAGCGCTTGACGTCAATGATGGAGAAAGATGCTATTTGGAGCATTGTCGCAGCTCGCTGGCTACGCAGACCTCCACAACTGATGCTGGTCAGCATCGTTTTGATGCAAAGACGGCGTCAACAAAAATGTGCAATTTGGCTTGAACATGCGCAGATGAAGTTCTTGGTTATGCGGCGGCTAGACATCGGGGGCTGGAGGGCCGCGTTGTACGGCGCGAAAAACAGGCCGATATCCGCTTGGACATCGGCCTGTTTTTGCGCCGCTTGAGAGGGGCGCCTCGGCGTGTCGCTTTTGCGCGGGGCGCTATGGTCCGGCAAGTATTGCTCGCGAATGGCGCCTCTGCTTGGCAATCTACTTGGCAAACAGGTTCTTGAGGTTGAACTCGGCCTGCACCGTCCGGAGCATGAGGTCGGTGTCGTCGAGGCCCAGGTGCTGCTCGTTGGCGTCGGGCGCGAGGGTGCCGCGACGGCGTGCCCAGTTCTCGAGTGCGGCGGGTGCGGACTCGCGGGGGAGCGAGCGCACGTCGGCGTCCAGGCTGCGGCAGATCTGGCGCGAGTCGATGACGATAATCTTGCCGGCTCGGCGCGCCTCGGCATAGCCGTCCAGATGGATCTTGAACCAGCTGTCCTCAAAGGCGGCGTTGTGCGCCATGTACGGGTATTTCTTCATGAGCTTGAGCAGCTGCTTTTGCAGCTCCTTGTTCTCGCGGAAGGGCGTTTTGCCGTCGATGTCGTCCCAGGTGATGTGGTGGATATTCGACAGCGGCACATCTTCGCCGCGGTAGATATCGGGCAGGCCGCAGTAGTGTGCCTCGGCGTCGTGCGGGACGGCGTCGCTGGTGAGCTCCATGATCTCCCAGCCCACGTTGATGATGTAGCCGCGCTCGGGTGCACGGCCGGTGGTCTCGATGTCGATGCCGAGCACCGTGCCCTGGATGGGCTTGCGGGCGTACGCCACGCCGAGCGCATCGCGGTCGCCGCGGATCTCGCGCATGACGGACGCGGCGGTGCGCTTTTGCATCTTGCCGATGGCGGCGCAGGTATCGGCGTCGGACAGGCCGCGCGAAAGCGTCACGGGCGTCACGTTGCGCAGGCGCGCCTCGCCAATCTGGTCGCATAGGTCGCGGTTGCGGTCGGCCAGGTCGCGCACGGTGGCAAAGTCGAAGCCAGGGTCGCCCTCGGCGGTAAAGTACTCGGTCTCGAGCACCTTGAGGGCCTCTTCGCCTTTTTGACGCTCGGACTCCATGGCGGCGTGATCGCCATAGATGAACATGGGGATAAACGGCTGGCGCTCGTATTCGAGTGCTTGCGAAACGTTCATATACTGCTCCTTGGACGGGCCGCGTCGTGCGGCTCGGGGTCATTGAGATGTGGCGAGATGATAGTTTACCACAGGCAACTATTGGCATCACGCCTAGGACAACTACAATACCCTAGTTGACCGCTAGGACTTTTACAATGCTGCCGAAAGACACGAAAGGTTCCATCCGTCATGGATTTGCTGATTGATATTTTGCTCGACGCCGGCAAGGACACGCTCTCGCTGGTGCCGTTCTTGTTGGTGACATATCTGGCCCTCGAGACGCTGGAGCATGTGGCAGGCGATCGCGTCAACGGCGCCATCAAGCGTGCCGGCGCCGCTGGCCCCGTGGTTGGCTCGTTGCTGGGCATGGTGCCGCAGTGTGGCTTTTCGGCGATGGCGGCAACGCTGTACGCCGGTCGCGTCGTGACGTTGGGCACGCTGGTGGCGGTGTTTCTCTCGACCTCCGACGAGATGCTGCCACTGCTGCTTGCCGAGCAGGTTCCCGTGCAGACTATGGCGATGCTTTTGGCTTCGAAGGCGCTGATCGCGCTGGTCACGGGCTTTATCGTAGATGCCGCCATTCGCGGTCTGCGTCGCAACGCCCGTGCTCATGCGGCGATCCGCCGTACCGTGTTGGGAACCGCTGCCAATCCGGCGCACGTTAACTGCGCGCATGACGATCACAGCGGCGGTGACATCATCGACGAGGTGGCCGAGGCGGGCGTGAGCGCCGACCACATCCATGAGCTGTGCGAGCGCGACCATTGCGGTTGTGATGAAGACGAGGCCGACCGCGACCACGGACATGGCCACGACCACGGACACGAGGGCGAGCACGAACACCACCACGGTCACTCCCACTCACACAAAGGCGCGCCCGTCCTGTCGATTATCCGCAGCGCTATTTCGCACACCGTGCAGGTTTCGGTATTCATTTTCCTGGTGACGCTGATTCTGGTCGCCGTGCTCGAGACCTTCGGCGAGTCCGCGATCGAGCAGTTCCTGCGCGGCAACGAGACGCTCGCTGTCCTGGGTTCGGCGCTTGTCGGCCTCATTCCCAACTGCTCGGCGAGCGTGGTCATTACGCAGCTGTATCTGGAAGGCGCGCTGCAGCTGGCACCGATGCTCGCCGGCACGCTCATTTCTGCCGGCGTGGGTTACCTGGTACTGTTCCGCACCAACCGCAGCGCCCGCGAAAACGCCGTGTTCCTGGTCATGATGTACGTCATCGGCGCCGGCTGGGGCCTTATCCTTTCCGCCTTTGGCCTCTAAGTAGATGTTTGAGGTATCCCGTAAAAACTGGGGCATGCCTCAAACATCTACCGCCATGACCGGCGTTGGATGCGCGCCAATCGCCAAAACAAAAAGGTAGATTTTTAGGTATGTCCCAAAAATCTACCTTGGTTAGCGCAGCAGGTCGGTGAGGTTGCGCTTAAAGCGGGCGCGGTCTTCGCTGGTGAAGGCTGCCGGTCCACGGGTGCGACCGCCGGCGCGGCGCACCTTCTTTTCCTCGTGACGAATAAACAGCTGCATATCGATGGTGGCTTTGTCGTACACGCGCCCGCGCACGCCGATAGCGGCGGCATCGCGACCGAGCACCATGCTGGCCAGGCCAATGTCCTGCGTCACGACCACGTCGCCCGCCTGCAGACGCTCGATAATGGCAAAGTCGGCGCTATCGGCGCCTACGCTCACGTCGAGCGTTGTGACCCAAAAGCCACGTCGCGCGTGCTCGGCATCGCGCGGGTCGTCACGGCGAATGTGCCGCTCCAGGTTTTGCGTGCTGTTGCCGGCGACAACCACGGCAACACCCGCCCGTCGCGCGCAGTCGATTGACTCACGCGTGACCGGGCAGGCGTCGGCATCAATAAACAGCGTTCGCGGCATCTAGTGCACCAGCTTGCCAAAGTGGATAGCGCGAATAACCAGCGTCACGCCAAACACCAGGAGCGCAGCGCCGGTAAAGATGACGAGCATCTTTGCCGACCACAGCGGATAGATGAACACGAACACGCCGGCGATGATGGAGAGCGCGCCGCTCAGGATGGCGAGGGCGCGGTTGGAAGAAAGCTCGGACTCCAGAATCGACATGATGCCCTCGACAATCCAGCCAAAGCCGGCCACGACCACCACAAGCGTGCTGAGCGTCGCGGTCGAAAGCGCCTGGTTGCGCAGGATCACCACGCCGCCCAAGATGATGAGCAGGTTGGCGAGGATGCTCGTGACGCGCCAGCCGGCGGGCAGCAGCGGCTCAAAAATGGCGGTGAACAGTCTGACGCCAGCCGTGATCACAAAGTAGAAGCCCAGTACGGTCGTCAAAAAGACGAGGGTCTTAGCGGGTGCAAACAGCAGCGCGATGCCGGCGATGAGCGCGATGACACCCGTGGCGGTGTAGATCCAGCGCACGGCTTTAATAGCCTTGCCTGCCATGCTTTTCTCGTCAAATCCAAACAGACTCGATTGCTGGTCGTCATTCTTAAAGATGCCCATGAGGCCTCCTTTCTGTGCGACGTAAGCCGCGATCGTTACAACCAGTATCGCCTAAAGGAGCTGGCGTATGGGTCGGGGAGGGCGAAACGTAACCCAAAGGCCCCGATTTGTTTCCGTTGTTCCCCACGTCGCGATTTTCTATTCAACAGGTGTAGAACATTGCAGCTCTGTTCGTTATTGCCTGCGTTTTAGGTTAGATTTTCCTAAGAACAATTGGCTTTTATTGGGGGTCCCTATGAACGAAGCTGTTCCCGCGGCGCCTTCGAGCGCTGAGTCGATGGCAAAGCAGGGTTGCGAAAAGCTTGGCCTGGATGCGTTTGATGCGCTGGTTCGCCGCGCCCGCACATGCCGCCGTTTTGACGAGTCCATGCGCGTGCCGCGCGAGTTTTTGCTCGAGCTGGCAGAGCTGGCGCACCTGGTCCCCTGTGGCGCCAATGCTCAGCGCTTGCGTTTTCATGTGGTGAGCGGTGCCGAGGACTGCGCTCGCGTGTTTGACGAGCTCGCATGGGCCGGGGCGCTCAAGGACTGGCCGGGTCCTGTCGAGGGCGAGCGTCCGACCGGCTACATTGCAATTCTTGCCGAGCGCACCGTTCCCGGCAAACCCGCCGCGCCTATCACCGAGGTCGACACGGGCATCGCGGCTCAGACGATGATGCTCGCCGCGCGCAGCGCAACGCCCGAGGTGGCGGCTTGCATGTTCAAGGCCTTTACGCCCCGCGCGATCGATGTGATGGGGCTCGATAACGACAAGTACGAGCTCAAGCTGATCATGGCTTTTGGCGTGCCGGCCGAGACCCAGGTTATCGACGCGATCGATTCCAACCCCGACGGTTCTATTAATTACTGGCGCGACGAGGCGCAGGTGCATCACGTGCCCAAGCGTCCGCTTGCCGACGTGCTGGTGTAGTCGCGTCGTTGCGGCGCGATCCGGCGGCAAACCACCACAAAGGTGCCTGACCCTTTGTGGTGGTGCGAGGGGAGGGCGTGTGTCCGATCTGTATTTGGTTCGGCATGGGCAGACCGAGCTTAACGTGCAGAACATTTTGCAGGGCTGGCAAGACTCGCCGCTCACGGAGCGCGGGCGCGAGCAGGCACTGGCGACGCGCGCGGCGTTTGAGGCGCGCGGCATCTCCTTTGACCACGCGTATACGTCTCCGTTGGGTCGGGCGCGCCACACGGCCGAGCTGATCGTTGGCGAGGATCTTCCCATAGAGCCGGTCGATGATTTGCGCGAGTGGTGCCTGGGCACGCTGGAGGGCACATCAAATCGCGATATGCCGCTGCAGCCCTGGGGCGATTATCCGGTGGCCTTTGGTGGCGAGTCGGAAGGCGAGCTTCGGGCGCGCATGGTCGCGGCGCTGTCCCGTATTATGGCCCGACCGCAGCACGATCGTGTGCTTGCGGTCTCTCATGGCTCTGCCTGCCAGGAGTTTCTTAGATGCGTGACCGGCGGGGGAGAGCAGCCCGACAACGGTGCCGTGCTTCATTTTGGCTATTGCGACGGGGCGTTTTCGCTCCTTGATTGGTAACGAACGAAAGGACCCCTATGAACAAAGATCTGTATCTGGTCCGTCATGGACAGACGATATTCAACCTTAAACGCATTATTCAGGGATGGAGCGATTCGCCGCTCACGCAGTTGGGCTGCGAGCAGGCGGCGCGTGCCGGTATGTTCTTGCGTGCGCGTGGCGTTGAGCCCGATCACGCCTACACCTCGACGCTGCACCGCACCGAGCAGACTATCGCCAGCCTGTGGCCGGGCCTTGCCTACGAGCGTCTGGATGGTCTGCGCGAGTGGTTCTTTGGCGACTTTGAGGCCGAGCGCGTGATGCTGATGCCCGAGCGTCCGTGGCGTGAATTTTATCGTCAGTTTGGCGGTGAGGGCCAGATGCAGGTACGCGAGCGCATGGTGACGACGTTGACCGATCTTATGCGACGCCCGGACCATTCGTGCGTGCTCGCGGTGAGCCATGCCTCGGCCATCAAGGAGTTTTTGGACCACTCTAGGGGCGCGGCGGCCGACGAGCGCGAGCGCGTGCCGGGCAACTGCTCGGTTCTGCATTTTGCGTTTGACGATGCAACCGATACGTTTGAACTGGTCGAAGTCTTTACGCAGGAGGATTACGCGCGTGAGCTGGGGCTAGAGCCGCTCGTGGCGGCGGCGGGCCCGCGGCGTGGGTAGCGCGGGCGCGGCGATTCGGATCGCCGACATAATTGCTCGATGCGAAGGGGGCGGGGATGCATGCGCATGTATCCCCGCCCCTTGCTTGTTGAGCTGCCGAGTCTTTGTGCTGGGCGTTTAGGCCCCGTTAGAACCGTGAGATCTGGTGAGTGAGCAGACCCGTCGGAACCTGCGGTGCGCCACCGGCGACCTGCGCGGCGGGGAACAGCACGGCCACGGTAAAGTTGAACGGCTCTTTGCCCGTGTAGGTGCCGGCTGCGCGGGCCTCGTCTGCCAGGAGCTGCGCCGCCCCTGCCAGCGCGGCAGCGTAGGCGGGGTCGTCGGCCAGTGCCGGCTCCGGTGCCTGATCGAGCATGGCTCGGATGGCGGCAACGGCGTCCTCGCGCTTGACTTCCCATACGCGATGCGTAATACCGGCGGGGTCGGTGACGGCGTAGAGCGATGCACCCTCTTTGGCGGCGCCCAGGATGATATCCATGACGGGCGACGCCTCGTAGGCGAGTGACACGGGGCGCGGCTGCACCTTGAGCTCGGCGATTGTACGGGCGGCTGCGGCCGCATCTGCGGAAGCTGCGTCGTCGCCCGTCAGTACGCCGACCGGGCAAATTGCCACAACGCCCGTCACGCGCCCTGGCTCTCCGGAGCATTCGTACACGTAATACGCCGCGCCCGGATCCTTGAGCATGAGCCCATCGGCAATCGCACCGCGCAGGGCTTCGTTGTCACTCAGAATGCTGTCCATCGCAGGCAGCGCTTCGAGCACGCGATCCTGAGCTGGGCGGATGCAGGGAAACGGAAGAGCTTTCATGGACGGTCCTAACGCGCGAGTCGGTTTGTTCGCGGCTTATTATGCCCCAACTTGGCTATTCGCGCCCCAGAGCGTGTTGTCGGCGAGCGCGATGAGCACCCGCTGGCAGCGAACGATATCGGCGTGGGGCACATATTCGTTGGGCTTATGGGCGAGCGCGAGCGAGCCTGGGCCATAGCTCATGCAGTTGCGGTTACCCGTCTTGCCGGCAATGACGGCAGTGTCGGTGTAGCCGGTAAAGAAGCCGACGGTCGCGTTCGCGCCTGTCACGTCATCGGCGGCACGCTTGAGCGCGGCTAGAAGGGGAGAGACCGGATCGCGCTCGATGGCGGGGCGGTCGCCTGTCACGGTATAGCTTCCATGGCAACCGGGGACTGTGGCTTCGGCGCCGGCGATGGCCTGCTCTACCATGCGCGTCGCGGCGGCCGTATCGGTCGGCGGCGTCAGGCGCATATCGACCCAGACCTTGGCGTGGTCGGGCACGACATAGGGGCGATAGCCGCCCTCGATTTGTCCAAACGTGATGGTCGAAGCCCCCGGCTCCTCATGTGCGGGCAACGCCGCGAACGCATGGCGCAGCGCACAGACGGCCTCGGCCATGGCGGCGACGGCATCCGCGCCCTTCCAGGGCTGGCTCGCATGCGCCGTGACGCCGGTCATCTCGATCTCGAACCATGTGCGACCTTTGTGCGCCACCTGAATCTGTCCGTCGGTGGGCTCGGTGTCCAGCACCCATTCGCGCGAGCCGACCCAGCCGGCATCGATGGCGGCCTCGGAGCCGCGCATAAAGTCCTCTTCGTCGACCGAGCAAATAAGCGAGAAGCCGCGGTGGGGCAGCTCGCCCTCTGACGCCACGCGCTCGAGTGCGTGGACAAGCGCGGTAATGGCGCAAGCCAGGCCGCCCTTCATGTCACAGGCACCGCGGCCATAGAGTTTGTCGTTGCGCACGGTCGCCCCGAGTGGCGGTGTGTCCCCGTCCCAGCCATCGCCCAAGGTAACGGTATCCATATGGCAGATATAGACCAACCGCGGCTCGTCGCTCACACCCGGCACGGTGACCATAAGGTTGCGGCGCCCGGGGAGTACTTCGAGCTCTGCAACCTGCACGGCATCGAGCGCAGGACTATCAAGCTGCGCCAGCTGGTGTTCAATGAGCCTCTTAATGAAGTGTTCGATCTCGCCTTCGTAGGCGCCCGGGTCCGAGCTATCAATCTTCACGAGCTCCTGCGTAAGCCGCCAGGCAAAGTTCTCATCAACCATATGCAACCTCACAATCAGTTTGTTTCCAAAACCGATTGTAAGCCACCTGGAAGATTCGCGACGTGTGCGTAGCAGTATTAACCGTTCACAGGCCGAGCCATCGCGTTTGGCGTCCGGGCAGGCTCACAAACGACGCAATGGGTACGTATCCTTCATGGACGACATGCTGTGCGACATATCTGCCTTTCGGTATCACCGGATACCTCCGCAGGTCTTGGCAATAATGCCGGACCTGCCCGATTCTGCGGACGATCCGCGCAGGGAGCATCTTTGTGAGCACCCGCTCGTCACGCATTTCCTGGGCACTC
The DNA here is from genome assembly GCF_052121415.1 of Collinsella sp. LCP19S3_D5. NCBI lineage: Bacteria > Bacillati > Actinomycetota > Coriobacteriia > Coriobacteriales > Coriobacteriaceae > Collinsella > Collinsella sp. LCP19S3_D5. The sequence continues at coordinate 62,896 of NZ_JBQKEH010000007.1, read as the reverse complement.
CGCTACACGTGTTGGCGCAGGGCCTCTGCGGGCGCAAGGGCGGTCGAATTGTCAGGCATGTCTGGAACGGGGAGAGGCCGTTTGGCTCCGTGCGACAGACAGAGTTTGGCCTTGATGTTGCGTCCCCGCTCTTTACCCTGCTGACCATGGCTTCCTCGGTCTCAAATGAGCGCCTGATCATGTGCATGTATGAGATGTGCGGCACCTTTGCCGTGTGCAAGATTGCGTCTCAGGTAAAGTCGGCGCTTGAGCAGGCGTATGGGAGCCGGTGGGGTGACGCACGGTCGGGCTGGGAAAACGTAAAGGATACCTCGGGGAATCCAACGGACCTGTGGAAGCGACCTCCCTTGATTGAGCTCTCTGAACTTACAGAATTCGCCAATAAGATCCAGGGGCTCCGCGGTGCTAAATCGTTCACGCGTGCCGCGAAATGCATTACGGGGGTTGTGGCATCGCCGCTCGAGGTCCAGGCTTCGATGCTGTTTGGCCTTACGAGGTTGCGCGGCGGCGAAGGGCTGCGCCTTACCAATAACGTTGAGATTCGCATGACGCGCAGCGCCCGCCTGATTTCGGGGCTTGATAGGCGCTACGCCGATATCCTGCTGTCAAATAAGGACGGCAGCAGAGAGTGCCTGGTTGAATGTCAAGGCAAAGCTATTCACGGATCCATAGAATCCAAGATCTCGGACTCCGATCGAACGACGGCCCTTCAAGCGATGGGATATCCTGTCGTTCTGATGACCTATGGTCAGCTGGTCGACTCCGATGCCTTCCGCGTGGTGATGGAACTCATCATGTCCTATCTCGATGTGCCGTTGAAAGACAAGACGCCGCGGCAGCAGGAGCTCGAACGGCGGCTTCGTGAGGAGATTTTTATCGATTGGGCGGGAATGTAGCCGTGCGGGTGGAAAACGGTCGCGTGAGCTAGGGTTTGGTTACGAAAAGGCTTCAGTTGCTCTTTGAAATAGGCTTTAAAAACGCTACCCAGAACAAGTTATTTCGGAAAATGGACAGTCAACTTAAATTTGGCATATAGAGATCGATTTTTACCTACTAAAGTCCCTGATAAAGCTGTTTATCAGAGTAGGTGCGCTCAGTGATTTGGGTATGACTGTCGATTATCCGAAAAAACTTATTCTGGGTAGCATTTTCAAAACCAGCCGGAGCAACGAAATCGGCCCCCGTTTCGCGAAAACGGGGGCCGAATGAGCTTCATTGCCTGTCTGGCAGGCTTGGCGCCGACGCTACTTGATCACGCGTACACGATACATCGACGGAATCTGCTTGAGCGCCTCGATGGTGCTGCTGTCCAGGTGCTCGTCGGTGTCGAACATGGTGTAGGCGTTCTCGCCGGCGGACTCGTTGGTCATACGCTGTACGTTGGCGTTGTCCTTGGCCAGGATGGCCGTGATCTGGCCGATCATGTTGGGCACGTTGGCATGCAGGCAGGCAATGCGGCTTGCGGCGCGCGCCTTGCCCATGCTGCAGGCGGGGTAGTTGACGCTGTGCGCGATGTTGCCGTTCTCCAGGTAGTCCTTGAGCTCGCTGATGGCCATATCGGCGCAGTTGGCCTCGGCCTCGCCGGTGCCGGCGCCCGAGTGCGTGGTGATAAACGTATTGGGCATCTTGACGGTCTTGGGCGTGGCAAAGTCGCAGCTAAACCAGCTCAGCTTGCCCGCGCGCAGGGCTGCGTCGACGGCGTCCTCGTCAATGATGGTCTCGCGCGCGTAGTTGATGAGCACGGCGCCCGGGGCCAGCAGGTCGATCTGCTCGGTGCTGATCATGCCGATGGTGTCGGCCTTGCTGGGCACGTGCACGGTGAGGTAGTCGCAGCCGCGGCAGAGGTCCTCGAGCGTGCCCACGCGCTGCACCTCGCGGCTCAGCACCCACGCGTGCTCGACGGAAATGAACGGATCGTAGCCGTAGACGTCCATGCCCAGGTCGACGCAGGCGTTGGCGACCTTGGAGCCCACGTTGCCCAGACCGATGACGCCGATGCGCTTGCCCTTGAGCTCACGGCCCACAAAGGCCTTCTTGGCCTTCTCGGCATCGACCTGAATCTCGGGGTCGTCGGCGTTGTCGCGCACCCAGTTCATCGACTGCACCACGCCGCGGCTCGAGAGCACCAGCATGCCCAGGACGAGCTCCTTGACGGCGTTGCTGTTGGCACCGGGGGAGTTAAAGACGACGACGCCCTTCTTGGCGTACTCCTCGATGGGGATGTTGTTGACGCCGGCGCCGCAGCGGGCGATGGCGCGGATGCCCTCGGGCAGCTCGTAGCCGTGCAGGTCGGTGGAGCGCATCAGGATGGCGTCGGCCTCCTCGGCGGTGCCCACAAACTCGTAGCCCTCGCCAAACTCGACCTTGCCGTCTTTGGTTATGTCGTCGATGGTTTTGATCTTGCGCATGAAAAACTCCTTAGCGGGTTTGTTTATAACAAGTGGTTTGAAGTGGCTGGTCGGCCCGCGGGTTGCGGGCTAGTTAGATCGCGGACTCAAACTATGCTGCGCTTCGAAGTCCTTCATGTACGAGGCCAGTGCCTGCACGTCTTCCATGGTTACGGCGTTGTAGACGCTGGCGCGCATGCCGCCCACCAGGCGATGGCCCTTGACGTTTTGAATCTGGTGCTCGGCCGCGCCTGCGACAAAGGCCGCGTCGAGTTCGGCGTCGCCGGTGCGGAAAGTGACGTTGGCGATGGAGCGGCTGTCGGCCTGCGCGGTGCCATGGAACAGCTCGCTGTGCTCGAGCAGGTCATAGAGCAGGTTGGCCTTGGCCCAGTTGCGCTTGGCCATGGCGGCAAGTCCGCCGGTTTGCTCCACCCAGCGGAATACCTTGCCGCATACGTAGATGCCAAAGGTGTTGGGCGTGTTGAGCATGGAGCCCTTGGCGGCCTGGGCCTTAAGGTCCATGTACTGCGGCATCTGCGCAAAGGCGGGGCCATCTGCGATGAGGTCGTCGCGCACGATAACCACGGTCACGCCCGCGGCACCGGCGTTTTTCTGCGCGCCGGCGTAAATGAGCCCGTAGCGCTCAACGTCGAGCGGCTGCGACAGAAAGCAGCTCGAGACATCGGCGACCAGCGGCACATTGCCGCAAGCGGGCAGCTCGTGGTACATGGTGCCAAAGATGGTGTTGTTCTGGCAGATGTAGACGTAGTCGATCCCGTTGCCCGCGGCCTCGGCGGCAATGCGCGCGTTGATATTGGCCATGGCGGGAATGCGGTCGAAATTGGTGTCCTCGGAGCTCGCGAGCAGCACGGCCTCGCCGTACTTGGCGGCCTCCTTGTACGCCTTGTTGGCGAAGTTGCCGGTCACGACGTAGCCGGCGCGGCCGCGGCGCATGAGGTTCATGGGGATGCCCGCAAACTGCAGCGTGGCGCCGCCCTGCAAAAACAGGACACGGTAGTTGTCGGGGATGCTCAGCAGGCGGCGCAGGGTTGCCTCGGCGTCATCGATGATCTGCTGGTACATGCTAGATCGATGGCTCATCTCGAGCACGGACATGCCGCAACCGCGGTAGTCCATCATCTCGTCGGCGATCTCGGCGAGCACGCTTGTGGGCAGCGCGGCCGGGCCAGCTGAGAAGTTGTGCACACGTGCCATCTTCTAGTTCCCCTCGTAGTCGTTTGAACGTTCGGGATACTTTAGCACAGTGGAGCGCCAGGCGCGACCGCATCACGGTAAAACTCGACCGCGCTGCTATGATTTACAGGATGGTTACATGGGGGAGGGGTGACCTTACCTGATGGCTCGCATCCGATCTGCCTCTGCTTTTGCCTGCTTCCAAGGACGCATGCGGCCGTTGACGAGGTCATCGTAGCCGCGGGCGATGGAGTGCTGGACTCGTGCCCGCTCGTCGCTCGAGTTGATCTTTTCTGGGCGGCGCCTTGATTTGTCGGGGAATGCGGGCAGTTCGTTCATGAAACAGCCTTTCAAAAAAGAAAATGCCGGGGGGATCCCCCGGCCCTTGACTGCCCTCCATAGCGGAACGCAGCTCTTTTATACCATGCTGTGGTTGTCTAGCTCAAATATAAAACACGAAAATATGTTCGTGTGTTTAACGTTTGAGTAACGCCTTAGATTTGCGACGTCTGTCCTGCGTCTAAATCACCGGGATATACCGCGACAAATACTCCTTGAGTGCGGGGTCGCACACATAGAGATACGTTCCCAGCATGCCACGCGTCATGAGGACATAGTAGGCGTTGACGATAATCTTCCGTAGCTCATCTTCGCTCGCCTTTTTCTTTGCGACAGCATCTTTGAAGTTCGCTTTGTTAACGCAGACGGCTCCTTTATCGGTGTCGTAGTAAATGTCTGGCCCCAGAATGACGAATCCGTAATTGAGGTCGTAGCCCTGCACCGTGTGGATGCATCCAATCTCGTTGACGGCGTTGGGGGAGTTAACCCAATCCTTTTGACTCGAGTTCCAACGTTTGGGGATGCCCTCAATGACGATGTCGAACGCGTCTTTGTGTTTCTTCGTCTCCCACTTCCACGCAAAGCCTGCCGTCATGCGGGATAGACCAACTTCTTCTTCCTTGGCTTGCTGCAGGGAACAGAAATCCTCAAATTGGTCTACGATTCCAAACTGGTATCTGGGGATATCGCTGTCCGGATCCCCGGCTCGCGAATCGTAAGGCTCCGACGAAAAGAGTTCGTTGAACTTCATGCCGGTATGCATATACGCCTTGTTGTTGAGTAAGTCATAGACAAAATCGAGGTATTCGTCACCACCGCGTACGCGCATTTGTGTGCTTAGGCTGAACTCTTCAGTTTCAATGCCTGCTTCTTCGAGCTGATTGAGTCGCTGCTCAAGGCCGTCTCGATTGAGTCCGGATGCGCGAACCTGCTGTTTGGGGTCGTAGAACAGGTACGCCTTGTCACAGCATTTGAATATCCAGTCAACCTGGTTGCTCGTATGCGGAAGGCCGAGGCGATCGCAGGTGTTGTAAAAAGCCCCAATGCCGGCGCCCATGCTTAGATAATTACCCAGTCGATGTGCTTCGTCGACAAGTAGGATGTCATAACGATCATTTTTGGTTACGTCACTGGGGCTCAAGATATCGCCAGGCTTTAGCCCTGGAAGGAAGTGCGTGAGTTTCCTGAGGGTCTTCTTCAGAGAATCCATCGGGGTGACAAAACCGACTCGCAGGCCGGAAAGGTTGGGCTCATTTTTGATTTTGAACATGAGACTAATGGCGAGGATTGTTTTACCTGTTCCCGGCGCGCCATTCACGACGGTTATACGTTCTCTTTTTGAGCCGCCATGTTTTGTGTCTTCATGCTCCTGTTCGAGACGTTTATAAATCGTCTCGATCGTTTCGTATTGGTCGGGCGTAAGCGTCTTGAAAGGCGAGAACTTGAACAGATCGGAGTTCTCGAGCTCTTCAATCGGATGAATCGCGTAGTTTTCTTCGCGAAGCTTTGTCCAGAGGTCTCGGAACTTCTGGCGATATTGAGGCCGCTCAAAATAATCGAATTGGGCATAGCCGTTGTTGGCATTGGTGACCTGGTATTTTTCGTCGGCACAGAACAGTTCGATGAGCCTGTTTTCAAACTCAAATGTCGCTGATTGATTGAATGTAGGGTTGTCGATCAGAAGTGTTCGATCGAAATCCTTGTCCACGTTTGCAGCGTGTTGTTTCATACGGCGCTGGTAGTTGGTTGTTTGGCCGATGTATGCCGTCTTGTTTCTGCTGTTGGTAAGAATGTAAAGGACGGGCCAACTCTCGTCATGATGGGCTCCAGGCTTTGGCGTTCCAAAGTCCTGAAGCGATTCGCTTGTCTCAAAGGGCTGGGGCAGGGGAAGCGTGTATTGCCGAAGGGCGAACTCATTACTCACGGTGGCCCGCCTTTCTGTATTCGTTGGATGATGCGTTGATGGGGTAGCGCTCGCCATTGCGTTTGAGTTTGGACGAGAGCGCAGCTGGGAGATCGATTCTATTTAAATCGGCAAAACGCAGGAGGAAAAGAAGCATGTCGGCAATTTCGTCTTCGATGGCTTGGCGTTGCTCGGTGTCTTCGAACATTCCTGCAATGCGCTCGTCGCTCATAAAACGAAAGAGCTGAAGGAGCTCGGAGGACTCAGTTACCATGCCGATGGCAAGCTCTTTTGGCGTGTGATATTTGCGCCAGTCGCGTGCATCACAAAAGTCCCTGACTTGTTCCGTCATGGCATCGAGCTTATCCATCGTCCTCAACCTCCCTGATGTTCATTGTCTTATTATGGCCGTATCTGGGGTTTATTGCACATCATTTGGGATGTGAGGTTTGTTTGGTCGCGATTGCCCGGTAGGAGGTTACACCATGAAGATCGACGTTGATGTAGACCAGCTGCGCGAGAGCCTGCTCGATCGCGCGGGGAGTGCAGCCGGCGTGGGCTTTCCGGCTGCCATGCTCGACGTAGTGGATATCGAGGACGAGTCGCCCCAAGAGCTCCTAGCCCGAGCCGAACGCGAAGGCTTCGACCTCCGTGATTTTGCCGTCGACGATGACTAGGGTAGCTAATTTGAGACGGAGCGTCTGCACCCGCAGCTGCGCGAACATGCATGATAAGCCGTCCCAATGGAGCCTAATGAGCTCGCGACCGTTCTATTATGACTGCACGCTGGCTAAGTGAGTAGGCTTTATTGGAAATCCTGAGCACACGACTAATTTGCTTCAATAAACCCGCAGGTCACAGACTTGTGCTTTGGTGACGTGGTCGGCGATTCGGCAAAAGTCTACTCACTTAGTTTTGAGAGACGCTAATTGTCCGCAACGAGACCCCAGCCGGGGCGATTGGTGCTCAAATGTAGCCAATTCGGGACGGCTGCCCCTGGCCGCTACGACGCCAGCGTGGCGATGACGGCTTCGTCGCCGGCGTATATGAGGGTGTTGCCGTCGGGGATGATCGTTTGGCCGTCGCGTTTGATCATCACGACGATAAAGGGGTGCTTGCCTTGCGGCACGTCGCGCAGGCGCTGGCCGGCCAGACGCCCGTGGGGAGTCACGGTGACTTCGCGTAGCGTTACCTCGGCACGATCTTCAAACGTCGGCGCGGCCATAACCAGAAGGTCGCCTTCCTCGATGACGGTATCGCCATTGGGCAGCACCGGGTGTGCACCGTCGCGCAGCACCAGGACTACGAGCATGTCCGTGGCACTGCCGATGTCCGCGAGCGAGCGACCGGCAAACGGATGGCCCGCGCCCACCTTGAGCTTGACGAACGACATGCCGTCCTCGTCGCGGTAATCGTTAAAGGTGCGGCGCACGTCGCCGGCCGCATCGATCATGTCGAGCTTCTTTGCCACCGCAGGCAGCAGCGAGCCCTGCACCACAATGCTCGCCACGGCAATCACAAACACCAGGTCAAACAGGTCGTGACCGCCGGGAACGCCGGCCACCACGGCAAAGAGGCTAAACACGACCGAAGCCGCACCGCGCAGGCCCGCCCAGCTTACGAGCGCCACCTGGCGGGGGTTTGTCTTATAGGGCGCCAACAGCAGACCGACGGCGATGGGGCGGCTCACAAAGAGCATAAACGCCATGAGTGCCAGGCCCGGTAGTAGCATTTGCGGCAGGCGCGCGGGCGTCACGAGCAGCCCGAGCAAAAAGAAGATGGTCATTTCGGCCATCTCGGTGAGGGTGTCAAAGAAGTGCGCCATCTCGACCTTACCGGTGATGTCGCTCGCACCCAGCACAATGCCGGCAAGGTACACGGCTAAAAAGCCGTTGCCGCCCAGGTAGCTCGGCAGCGCGTAGGCGACGATGGCCACGGCGAACAAGAAGATGGTCTGCGCGCCCTCGGCCGTTGCGTGTGCGCGCTCGATCAAGCGGCCAGATGCCCAGCCGATGACAAGGCCCAGGCCCACACCCAGGATGATCTGCTTGGCCAGCAGCACAGGGATGTTAATGTCGCCGCCGGCCGCAAGGGTTGCAAGCACGGCGGTGAGCATGTAAGCGACGGGGTCGTTGGAGCCCGATTCGACCTCGAGCAGCGAGTCGGTGCCGTCCCTCAGCGAAAGGTTGTGCTCGCGCAGCACGCTAAAGACGCTCGCTGCGTCGGTCGACGCCACGACCGAGCCCAGCAGCAGACCGCCGATCCAGTCGAAGCCTAGCGCGAAGTGTGCAAAGGCGCCCGTGATGCCGGCGGTAATGACGACGCCGAGCGTGCTCAGCAGCACTGCGGGTACGGCGACGGGCTTGGCGCGGTCGATGTTGGTGTTAAAGCCGCCGTAGAACATGATGAACAGCAGCGCCGTGCTGCAGACGGTTTCGGTGAGCGCGTAGTCGCTAAAGTCGATGTGCGCCGGCCCGTTGACGCCCAGCAGCATGCCCAGCGCGATGAAGATGAGCAGGGTGGGGAAGGGGAGCTTTTTGCCGACGGGTTTGATGGTCAGGCACAAAATGATGACGAGGCCGATAAAAAGAAGTATTTGGTTCATGGATAGTGTCCGCTCCTGGGTGGTTGGCGTGGCACGGTCAGTTATCTGCGGTTATTTGTACCCAAAGATGGTGGGTTTATGGGTTGAACGGAGGGCGTTCGTGATATCGTCACAGGCGGAGCCGTTTTTCTAGACTATTGGCGGCGGCTCGTATCTACTTCCCAGCTTTATTGCAACGGAGTACAATGGGTAACGTTTAAGTTCAACTTGAAGTTTTAGTTGCGGCTCCAGGCTTCGCCGTAATGCAGGGAAAGGCGTTCCATGGCGATCTATGTGACATCTGATGCCCACGGGCACGTGCGCGCGCTGGACGAGGCCCTTTCCAAGATCTCGCTGGCGTTCGACGACACGCTGTATGTGCTGGGCGACATGATCGATCGCGGGCCCGATCCGGTCGGCGTCATCAACTTGGTGCGATCGCTGCCCAACGCTCGCGTGCTTAAGGGTAACCACGAGCAGATTATGCTCGACGCGATCATCGGCCAGGACCCGCTCGATGCCGAGACCTGGGACATCAACGGCGGTTGGACCACGCGCCAACAGCTCAACGAAATGGAGTTTGAGGCATACGAGGAGCTGGTACGCTGGGCTGCTGCCCTGCCGCTCTATGCGGTGGCAGAGACTGCTGAGCGTCCGTATTTGCTGGTGCACGCCGGCATTCAGACCGAGGCGGCGCGTGCGTTTTTGCTAGAACATGGTGTCGATTGCGGTGACGGCAGAGGAGCGGTCGATGCCGATAGCGAGTTGCTGCAGCAAATGCTTGCCGTGCAGTCGTCCGATGACCTGCTGTGGATTCGGCATGGCTATTGGGATGCCCCGACGGGGCTGCTTTCTGCCGAGGGCAAGGGTCCGGTCGTGGTGAGTGGCCACACGCCCACGGTGTCGCTGGGGCGCTATTGCGAGGTTGGCGGCCTGGCAGGGCTCGATGAGGAGTCGGGCCGCGGGCAGATTGTGCGCCTGGGCGGCGAGGATACCGCCGGCGTTCCCGACCGCATCGACATCGACTGTGCCGCCGCCACCGGCTCCGAGTTCGGCCGTGTAGGCATTCTGCGCCTGGACGACGGGGCCGAGTTCTATGCAAACATTCTCCCTGGCGAGTAATCGGTGCAAAGGGTAGCTAATTTGGGACGGGGCTTTTTTGACTACTTTTGCCCTTCTGCCCATCAAATGATTTTTCTGGGACGGGGATTAAGTAATCATTTGGCTGCCCGCTGGCTAAGTGAGTAGACTTTTTTGGAAATGCCGAGCACCCAACATGTTTACCTCAATAAAACCGCAGGTCACAGACTTGTGCTTTGTCGGTGTGGTCGGGGATTCGGTAAAAGTCTACTCACTTAGTTTTGCGTGATGCATATTGTCCGCAACAAGACCCCAGCCCGGGTAATTCCATCGCAAATTCCGGTGGCCGAGGCAGCTAATTAGACACCGTACGGGTTGCGGGCTCGTTCTATGCGCTGGCGAATGTGGGCGTACTCGACAATCAACAGCACCAGCAGTAGGGCCATGATAGCCAGGTAGCTCACGACGGCACCCATCAGCCCCAGTAGATTGATGAGGATCATCGGCACCACCACGCTCACGGCAAAGCAAATGAGGTAGATCTTGGTGACATCGCCGGCGTGGCGCAGCACTGTGATAATGGCGTAGATAAAATCGATGGCTGCGGTGATGCCGCCGGCGACGACCATCAGCAGCGCCAATGTGCGGTAGCGCTCAAAGTTGAGGCCGTACATAAAGCTCATAAGGGGAATGCCGGGGCCTGCCATAAACGCGGCGCATGCGCCAGTGAAACCCAAGATCAGCGCCATGACGGCGACAATAATTAAGTCAAAGCGGCGACGCTTGCGCGGGTTAGCCCAAATGCTCGACAAACGCAAGAGCTGCGGTTTATAGATAAAACCAACGCTCAGCAAAATGGCCTGCGCCGGAAAGAACAGGGCATTAAAATACAGCTGATATTTGTAGGCCAGCGTGCCTTCCATCACAAACTTGGGCATGCTCTCGATAAGGTTGAACAAAAAGAGCGCGCCAAAGAGCGGGGCACACTGCGCAAAAAGGCGGCCGACTTCGCGTATGCTCACGCGACGCGATTTTTCGGTTTCGAGCAGGGCGAGCGGGGCGGTGACCAGCACGAGCGAGGCGATCGCTGTAACACCCATGGCCATGGCCGCGATGGGCATGCTGCGCGTGAGGAACAGTGCCGCGCTAAAGACCGCGATGACGCCGGCGGAGCGCAGCGTTTGGCTCATGCCGGCTAGGTAGAGCTTGTCGGCCTGCTGCAGGCGGCCCTCGTACACGTCGGCGATGCCGTCGATCACCTTATAGAGGTAGACGCCCAGGCCGATCGTCGCCATGTGCGCGTCGTAGCCGCGGGCGCTGCTGTACATGAGGCCGCAGGCCAGCGCGATCGCTCCGCAAAGCCAGCGGTTGAGCTGGTAGGAGGCAAATGACGTCTTCTCGTCGATGTCCGAGACCTGAAAATTGCGCACGCCGTAGTTGCACGCGATCATGATGAGCGTGCCGGTGACAAAGGCGATGGAGAACTTGCCGGCTTCTTCGGCGCCCACGAGTTGCGTGGACACGATAGTGAGCAGTGGAAACGCCATGCCCCACACGGCGGTGCCGAGGGTATTCCAAAGGTAGTCGCGGCTGGTGGCGTGCTCCTCGTATTCGGCTTCCTGCATGGAGAAACCGCCGCCGTAGACGGCACCGAGCAGGCGGTTCCACCAGGCGTTGACCATACGGCGGACAGGACCGGGCTCGCGATCGCGCTCGCGCCGACGACGCGTGGCTTGGCCGCTATTTGGCCCGCCGGCGTTGCGCTGACTCAGCTCCTGGATACGCGCGAGCTCTTCGGCCGTGTGGGAGGCGGGGAAGAGGCCATTCTCGATGCGGCCGCCCTGTCCGTGCGCCCCGCCCGATACAGTGGGGTTGGCGATGCCGTTGCGGCGGGCGATGGCGCGGCGGATGCTATCGAGGGGCGAGATGCTCAAGGCGGGTCCTTTCTATTGCTGCGTTCTAGTATAGACGCGACGGTGTCACTCATGTTTTTGAACGGATTGTTCAATATTTTCGGGGGGCGGCAGTAAATTGTCGGTGAGCGTGCGGTATCCTGTTGAAGTTATGTGATACCACGATGCCGCCCGCGCGGTACCAAGGAGCTTCTACCTATGGACGTCGCCGCATTCTTGCTGGCTCTTGTGCCGATCATTTGGCTTGTCGTGATGCTGCTGTGCTTTAAATGGCCAGCTTGGAAAGCCGCCATCGGATCGTTTGTCCTCTCGTGCGTGCTTGCCTTCGTATGGTGGCACCTGCCGGCAGCGCAGATCGCGACCGCCTCGCTCGAAGGCTTTTTGATGGCCCTGTGGCCCATCGTTTTGGTAATCATCGCCGCGGTGTTCACGTATAACCTGTGCGTTCGCACGGGCGCCATGGACGTAATCGGCAGCATGATCACCTCCATCAGCAGCGATCGCCGTCTGCTGGCGCTGCTTGTGGCCTGGTGCTTTGGTGGCTTTATGGAGGGCATGGCCGGTTTTGGCACCGCCGTTGCTATTCCCGCCGGCATGCTCGCGGGCCTGGGCTTTGAGGCCGTGCCCGCCGTGCTCATCTGTCTGCTGGCCAACGGCGTGCCCACGCCCTACGGCTCCATTGGCATTCCCACGGTGTCCGTTGCCGGTCTGGTGGGCCTGGATCCGCTACATTTGGCGACCGTTCAGATGGTGCAGTTGGCGCCTTTCTTTGCGATGATGCCGCTGTTTATCGTGCTGGTTGCGGGTCGTGTCGCCGATGACCAGGGTAATGTTGCGGGCGTTGCCGAGCGCCTGAACGGCGTGGCGGGCATCGCCGTGCTCTCCGGCGTGTCCTTTGCCGGTGCGGCTCTTGTCGTTGCTATGTTTGTGGGTCCCGAGCTTGCCGTCGTCGTCGGTTCCATCGTTTCGCTCGCGCTGACAGCTGCGCTTGCCATGCGTGCCGAGAAGTCGGGGCATCTGGACGCACGCTTCCACATGAATATCGAGGCCGGCGAGCAGCTCACCGCTAAGTCGGCGCTTTCGGCTTGGTCGTGCTTCATTTTGATCTTTGTGCTGCTGTTGGGAACGTCTAACCTGGTGCCTGCCGTGCATGCTGCGCTCGCACCGTTTGCGAGCCAGGTGCAGGTGTATTGCGGCGAGAACCCCGGCACGCTCACGTTTTCGTGGATCAACACGCCGGGCGTCTGGATTTTCCTGGCGGCGTTTGTCGGCGGCGCCATTCAGGGTGCTTCGCCGCGCATGATGGGCGAGGTACTGGCCGCGACCGTCAAGCAGATGATGCCGACGGTCATTACCATGCTTTCGGTTCTGGGCTGTGCCAAGGTTATGGGCTATGCGGGCATGATCTCTTCGATCAGCGCGTTTTGCATTGCGGTCGCCGGTGGCCTGTACCCGATTCTGGCTCCGTGGATCGGCGCGGTCGGTGCATTCGTGACCGGTTCGGGCACGTCTTCTGGCATGCTGTTTGGTCCCATCCAGAGCCAGGCTGCCACCGCGCTGGGCGTGAGCGACTACTGGATGGTCGCGCTGAACGCGCTTGGCGTCGCTGCCGGCAAGATGATCTCGCCGCAGACGCTTGCCATCGGCCTGGCCGCCGTGCACGTGCGCGGCAAGGATGCCGAGCTCCTGGGCGCCGTCCTGCCCTACGCCGCCGGCATGCTGATCCTTATGAGCGCCATCGCCATGCTCGGCCAAGGCTTGCCGCTATAGTTGGCACTTAGGGACGCTCCTTTTGTGCCGGCATCCGGGGACACTCCTTGAATGTTGCCTGTTCAAGAGTGTCCCCAACGACTCGTCGTTTAAGAACGTCCCCAATGACTACCCAATGACTAGGCCGCTTGCCTGCGATTTTTGACCGTTGGGCGGGCTTGCCCCCCCTTGCCACAAAAACGTTTTTGCATATCGGGTACAACGAACTTTACGTGAGTAAAGTGCGCGCCGCGCCCGCGTGACGCGCTTTTAAAGGAGGCCCCATGCCTGGTGTTACCCCTGCAGAAGTTCTGTCCAACTTTGGTATTACGCTGGTCGAAGATCCCTCCGAGAATCAGCCGCGTCTGCTGGTCGATCTACCTGCTGCGGAGCTCGTCGAGCACGCCATCCGCCGTGAAGAGGGCCGCATGGCATCCAACGGCGCGCTGGTAATCGAGACGGGGGAGCGCACCGGCCGTTCTCCCAACGACCGCTTTATCGTTGACACCCCCGATGTTCACGACAAGATCGCCTGGGGCGCCGTCAACCGCCCGCTTTCGATTGAGAGCTACGAGGCCATCAAGGCCGGCATCGTTGACTACCTCAACGAGCGCGACGTGTTCGTCACGCGCGGCATGGCGGGTGCCGACCGCAACCACACGCGTCGCCTGCTCGTTGCCTGCGAGCGCGCGAGCCAGGCGCTCTTCATTAAGCAGATGCTCGCCCGTCCGCTCGCTCGCGAAATTGCGCGCACCGGCGAGCCGGACTTTTGCGTGCTCGCGGCACCCGGGTACCAGTGCGACCCCGCCATCAAGGGCCTCAACTCCAGCGCCGCCGTGGTCATCAACTTCCAGGAGCGCGTGATTCTGGTTGCCGGCACCGGCTACTCCGGTGAGATTAAAAAGTCCATCTTCAGCGTCATGAATTACCTGCTGCCCGTCGAGGACGATGTGCTGCCCATGCATTGCTCGGCCAGCATGGATCCCGTCACGCACGAGACCGCGGTGTTCTTTGGCCTGTCCGGCACCGGCAAGACCACGCTTTCGGCCAATCCCACGCGCCTGCTGATCGGCGACGACGAGCACGGTTGGTCCGACATGGGCATCTTCAACATCGAGGGCGGCTGCTACGCCAAGTGCGAGGGCTTGGACGAGTTTCACGAGCCCGAGATCTTCAACGCCGTTCGCTTTGGCGCGATCTGCGAAAACGTGGTGCTCGACGAGAACCGCAAGCCCAACTACGATGACGTCTCGATCACGCACAACACGCGCGTTGCCTATCCCGTCGAGCATATCCCCAACGCGTGGACCAAGGGCATGGGCACCACCCCGAGCGTCGTGCTGTTTTTGACCTGCGATGCCTTTGGCGTGCTGCCGCCTATCTCGCGCCTGACGGCCGATGCCGCCATGTATCACTTTGTGACGGGCTTCACCGCAAAGATCCCCGGTACCGAGGTCGGCGTCACCGAGCCCACGCCCACGTTCTCCTCGCTGTTCGGAGAGCCGTTTATGCCGCTCGACCCTATGGTCTATGCCAAGATGCTCGGCGAGCGTATCGCCGACGGTCGCACCCGCGTCTATCTGCTCAACACCGGCTGGATTGGCGGCGGTTATGGCGTGGGCCATCGTATCGAGCTTGCCTACACGCGCGCCCTGGTCGCACGCGCCCTCGACGGTACCATCGAGGACAGCGAGTTCTTGCACGACGATATCTTTAATGTCGACATTCCCACCACGTGCCACGGTGTGCCCGACGGCATCCTGGTGCCGCGCCAGTACTGGCAGAGCACAGCGCGCTACGACGAGGCTGCGCACAACCTGGCGGTGATGTTCGAGGAGAACTTCGAGAAGAAGTACTCGCACCTGCCCGAGTCCGTCAAGGCCGCCGGCCCGCACGCTCAGGTGTCCGCCGAGGCCCGTCATCGCGGCCGCGGCCTGCTGGGACTCCGCCACTAGCGTCGCCTCGAGTCCATATCCACCACAAAGAGGCAGGCGCCTTTGTGGTGGTTTTGCTCGTGTGGATGACTCGGGTTACAATGCGCCTGACATATCGTCCCCTTCTCCGGATGGGGACAGCGTAAGCGCTCTTGTGACGGCACCGTAGGACTTTGAAGGTGGCCGTTGTAGGGGCGCTTTTTGTTTAGGCGCTCGCGTTGGCGCGAATTGCGAAAGGAGCACGTATGAAGAGCTTTGTTGCCGAGGATTCATTTTGGGAGCTATTTCCACAGGCGGCGATCGGTGTTGTGGTCGTGGAGGGCATGAAGCCCGCGGCTACGATTCCTCAAGAGGACGTGGACGCGATTGCGGCGCTGCTCGATCGCGCCAGTATCGATGCGGAGCGCCACCTGACAAGCGATACCATCAGCGAGAACGCGCCGGTCAAGGCTTGGCGCGAGGCCTATCGCCTGTTCAAGACTAAAAAGGGCGCCCGCTGCTCAATCGAGAACTTGCTCAAGCGCGTGCTCAAGGGCAAGCCGGTCGGTCATATCACACCGGCGGTGGATATTTACAACACGGTGTCGCTGACCTACGCGCTGCCCGTGGGAGGCGAGGATTTGCACGCGATTGAGGGAGACCTTCGCTTGAAGGTGACCGACGGTGGCGATGCGTTCTTGCCGCTTGGCGAGGAAGCAGATGATCCGACGCTGCCCGGCGAGCTCGCCTACATCGATGATGCGGGCGCCGTGTGCCGCTGCTGGAACTGGCGCGACGGCGTTCGAACGGCTCTGTCCGACGATTCTGCCGATGCGTTTCTGGCGATTGAGTGTGTAGAGCCCGAGCGAATGGGGGACTGTCAGGCCGCGATCGATCGCTTAGCCGAGCTGCTTGAGCGCTATCTGGGAGCGACGGTTGTCGTTAAGATGCTTGTGACCCGCGATAACCTGCGCGTGGAACTGTAGCGGCGCCTAGAACCTATTGATGCCCCAAACCACCACAAAGGTGCTGTCCCCTTTGTGGTGGTTTTTATGTTGATGGGTTAACAATTGCGATATTTAGGTACGGGGGTTCGGGCATGCGGCTAAGATGTTTACCCGTTAGCATCATGCAAGCGAAAGGCGGTCGTCTCCCATGCAGCAGAACGACGAGACACGTTTTGAGGATTTTGTCGGACTGATCAGCGGGCTCTACAAGGAGATCCAGCGCATTAAGGCATCTGAGGGCGCAAGGCTGGGCCTTAAGGGTTCCGATATCATGTGCCTGTACTATCTTGAGCGCAGCAAGGACGGCCTGACTGGTGCCGATCTCGCCCGCATGGCAGGCGTGACCCGCGCTGCCGTCTCGCGCACGCTGGCGCATCTGGAAGAGGGCGGCTACGTCGAGGTCGACGATTCGGGCGATGCCGCCGTTAAGTATCGCGCCCCGGTTCGCCTGACCACGTTGGGCGGCGAGAGCATGAACGAGGCCGATCGCATTATTCGCGAGGTGCTCGACGCCACCGGCAAGGCCATGGGCGTGGAGCAGCGCGAGCAGATGTACGCGTCGCTGCGTACGATTCTCGACACCCTGCGCGAGCTGTAGGGCCGCCTAGGCATTTGCTTCCCACTAACAACTGCATCGTCCCGTTTGAGCGCGTATACCGTGCCGGGGCATTGCTGTCAAAATTCCCTGCGCGGGACCTGCGCAAGAAAGGATTCGCTATGTCCGTCCGCATTATTACCGATTCCGCAAGCGATATGTCGCCGGCGGAGCACCCGGCACTGGCTGTTTTGCCACTGTCCGTTACCTTTGGCACCGATGTGTACATGGATGGCGTCGACATCGATCACCAGCGCTTTTACGAGATGCTCGTGGAGCGCGATGAGCTGCCCAAGACCGGCCAGGTCAACCCGTACGCGTTTTCGCAGGCTATCGCCGAGGTTCGTGAAGCCGGCGATGAGGCCGTGATTATTACCGTGGGCGCTAAGCTTTCCGGCACCAATCAGAGTGCCCGTACCGCACTTGCCGAGGCACCGGGCGGCGATGTGTTCGTGGTAGACAGCAACAACGTCACCCTGGGCGAGCGCGTGCTGGTCGAGTATGCCCTGCGCTTGGTGGACGAGGGCCGTAGCGCGGCCCAGATCGCGGCGGCGGTCGAGGCCGTGCGCGACCGCGTGGTGGTTATCGGCCTGCTCGAGACGCTGGAGTACCTGGTGCGCGGCGGTCGCCTGTCTGCTGCGGCCGGCGCCGTTGGCACGCTGCTCAACGTAAAGCCCGTGGTGGCTGCCGAGGACGGTCTGATCGTGCAGCTGGGCAAGGCGCGCGGTTCCAAGAACGGTCGCAACCTGCTGAACCAAAAGGTCGAACAGGCGGGCGGCGTCGACTTTTCCATGCCGCTGGCGCTCGGCTATACGGGCCTTTCGGATGCGGTGCTCAAGAAGTATATCGAGGACAGCGCCGCGCTGTGGGCTGGCCACACCGAGGGCGAGTTGCCCGTTCACACCATCGGCGCCACCATCGGCACCCATGTAGGCCCCGGTGCCGTAGCCGTAGCCTTCTTCCAGCCTGCCAACTAACCGACCTGCCAAAAAGGGACAGGTTTATTTTGGCAGGTTTTATCTGGGCAAACGCTACCTGCCATGCCATGTGATCCCTCGGCGATGACGGGGTTGCGGACCATCGGCCGCACGGAGGCCGCAAATGATCCGCAACCCTGCCGTCCCCGAGGGATCATTTGATTTATGCTGTTGCGGGCGGAAAGGAGCATCGATGGCGTCTGAGGGCTTTTTTGAGCGGGTGTACGAGGTAGTCGAGCAGATCCCTGAGGGGATGGTTGCCACGTACGGCCAGGTGGCGCTGCTCGCCGGCCGTCCAAGAAGTGCGCGGTACGTGGGCTATGCGCTGCACAGCAATCCGCGCCCCGGCGAGATTCCCTGCCATCGTGTGGTGTTTGCCGATGGCAGCATTTGCGAGGGCTTTGCGTTTGGCGGCCCCGATGCTCAGCGCGAACTTCTGCTGGGGGAGGGCGTGACGTTTGTCGACCCCATGCACGTCGACTTGGCCGCCTGTCGTTGGCCAGCAGGGCTCTAGCGGCTCTGCCGTGGCCAAAACCACCACAAAGGTGCCTGTCCTCTTTGTGGTGGAACGCTGGCTCCATTGATGTTTCCCCAGATAAAACCTGCCAAAATAAACCTGTCCCTAATTGGTAGGTTTACCTTTGTTAACTTATGCAGAAGGTGTGGCGGCGCGGTTTGATACTATAAAGTAAACATTGGTGAACTATATTGTATGCAGCAACGGAGCAGGCCATAGGCGATGAAAAAGCCTGCCCTGTTGAGTTTGATTCGCATTCCTCCCCTCTGTGCGATTCAACGGTGTACTTCGGGAACGGGCCCGCCGGCTGCCATGGTCGGCGGGCGCTTTCCTGTAAGCATGGGGCAAACCCATCAGGTCTGTTATCCCATAATGAGGTACTGACGTTTGGTTTTAGGGGGGGCACTAACTTTGATTGTTAGTCCCGCTTACAGCAACCGATCTTGGTAAATCCCTGCGGCGCTTCTTCGCCTGCGGGGATTCTTGGGCTGTCGCTTCCCAGATATGCTTCTACATGCCGCGCGAACGCTTGCCACGACCACTCGTCTTTATCGGCCTCAAGCCGATCGGGAGAAATCGCGTTGAACAGGCACGTTGGAATCTCGTGCTCGTGCAGATTCTTAGCGATACACGGTGTGCAGCCCTTCTCGTGGTTGACAGGGTTAAATGGGCATTTCCGGTCGTTGCAGGTACAAAACGCAACTGAGCTCATGGGACTCCTTCCGGTCGGTCGGGTCTGCCGTAAAAGCTGCCGCATGTTAAACAATAGGGTGTCATTGCTTAACAGGATATAGCCTCAAGGTGCTTGCGACTTAGGGGTTCTGCCAAGCGGCTGAATATCTCGGCGACCGACCTCTGAAGAAAACAAAACCGCCGCAACGAGGATTGTGCCAATCGCGGCGGTTTAGTTTGAGTGTTGTTTATTGCTCTCGACTAGTACACCATGCCCATGGCGTCCTGAACCTCGGCCAGGGTCTGCTCGGCAATCTCGTTGGCGCGACGGTTGCCCTCGTGCAGAACATCCTTCACATAGTCCAGGTCGTTCTCGTAGCGCTGGCGACGCTCGCGGATCGGTGCGAAGTACCCGTTGACGGCCTCGGTCACGTACTTCTTGAGTTGGCCGGAGCCGCCCATGCCAATCTCTTCGGCAATCTCGACCTCGGAACGGCCGGTGCAGATGGCGGCGGTCGAAAGCAGGCCGGACACGCCGGGGCGGTTCTCGGGATCGAACGTAATCATGCGCTCGGAGTCGGTCTGGCTCTTCTTGATGCGCTTGGCCGTCTCCTCGGCGGTCATCGAGATATTGATGGCGTTGCCGTAGCTCTTGCTCATCTTGCGGCCGTCCAGGCCGGGCAGCAGTGGGGTCTCGGACAGCAGCGCGTCGACCTCGGGGAACACCTTGCCGTAGCGGTTGTTAAAGCGGCGGGCGATGGTACGGGTGAGCTCGATGTGCGGCAACTGGTCGCGACCGACGGGCACAACGTTACCCTTGCAGAACAGGATGTCGCAGGCCTGGTGTACCGGATAGGTGAGCAGAAGGCCGGTGAGCTCGTGGCCCGAGGCCTCCATCTCGGCCTTGACGGTGGGGTTGCGCGCCAGCTCGGCCTCGGAGACCAGCGACAGGAACGGCAGCATGAGCTGGTTGGCGGCGGGCACGGCGGAGTGCGCGTAGATCATGGTCTTGTCGGGGTCGATACCGCAGGCAAGGTAGTCCATGACCATGTTATACACGTTGTCCTGGATGTGCTCGGTGGTGTCGCGGTCGGTGATGACCTGGTAGTCGGCAATGAGCACGTTGGTCTTGGCGCCCATATTCTGCAACTCCACGCGGCCCTTGAGGGTGCCAAAGTAGTGGCCTAGGTGCAGACGGCCGGTGGGGCGGTCGCCGGTAAGCATGGTGAACTTCTCGGGCGTCTTGGCCAGGCCCTCGCGAATGGCGTTGCTCTTTTGCAACGCGACTTCGTAGCTGTTCTCGTTTGGCATGATTGCTCCTAACGTATGTTCATGGGTCAAGATGATAACGCGTTTATTGAGAGGGGCGGGCGAAAGCGAGCAAGGGGGTGGTAAGGCGAGGCATGCGTGGCGGTCGAGGCGCGGTCACGAGCGGCCGACAGCAAACAGAGCGACCATCTGCAGCAAACCTCAATGCCTGTGGTGGCGCTCTTCCTTACGCTCCTCGGCCGCTTGCTCCTCCTGCTTAAAGGCGGGGTCGTCGGGGGTTATCAGCTCGTCTTCGTGCGTGCGCTTGTTGTAATGGTGGCGTAGCACGGGCTCAAACAGGTGCAGGTGCTTGGCGAAGGCTGCCGAGCCAATGCCAAGCACGGTAAAGATGAGCACGCGCATGGGGACTTCGACCTGGTTGATGGCGGCCGCACCGGCCGAAAGCAGGACACACCAGGCATAGATAAGCAGCACAGCCTGCTTTTGGTTATAGCCCTCTTGAATGAGGCGGTGGTGGATGTGGCCTTTGTCGGCCTGCCCAATGCTAATGTGGGCGCGCTTGCGGCGCACGATGGCGCTAAACGTGTCGATGATGGGCACACCGGCAACGATGAGCGGAATGATAAGCGAGGTGAGCGCGGCGGTGCGGCTCACATTAAGCAGCGAAATGGAGCCCAGCGCAAAGCCCAGCAGCAGCGACCCCGAGTCGCCCAGAAAGATGCTCGCGGGGTTGAAGTTGTAGCGCAAGAAGGCCAGGCAGGCGCCAAACAACGCGATGGAGAGCGCGGCGGCATCGATGCGGCCCGAGAGAACGGCCATCGAGAACATCGTGAACGATGCGATGCCGCAGATGCCTGTGGCCAGGCCGTCAAGGCCGTCGATGAGGTTGATAATGTTGGTGAACGCCACCAGGTAGACCACGGTGATGGGATAGGCGAGCCAGCCGAGCATAATCTCGCCGGGGGCAAGCGGGTTGAGGATGACGCCGATTTTTAGGCCACCCACGCAGGCGATGAGCGCGGCGAGGACCTGGCCGGCGAGCTTTTGCTTGGGCCTAAGCTGGAAGACGTCGTCGATCGCGCCGGTCGCAAAAATGACGGTAAAAGAAAGCGCCAGCATGGGGTAGCTAATATGCAGGCGCGGATGCGGGACCAAGACGGGCGGCCAGCCCAGATGCCAGGTGCCCATAATCTGAACGATGCAGGCGACGACCAGGCCCAAAAAGACCGCCGTACCTCCCAAGCGCGGGATGGGCTTGGTGTTGATACGGCGTTTTGAAGGATAGTCAACGGCGTCGAGCTTGATTGCCAGACGTTTAACCAGGGGCACCGTGAGGAAGGTCGTGATATATGCCGCGGCTGCCACGCAAAGGAACGGTATGTAGCTTGTGGATGAAGCCATGTATCAAAAACCGCCAAGCGTCGAAGGAAAAGGTCAAAGGATGCCATGCCGCAAAGGGTATAGCTGACCCATGATACTCGACCAAAGGGGGTGCGGGGAATCGCGCCAATCGATAATCACGCGCTTACCAGATATTCGAGTGATGGTGGGGTTCTGCCTGGTGCCTTTTGAGGATCCTGGCAGGATTTGCAATGGCGATTTTCGGCAAAAGAAAACCACCCCCCACGTTACGAAAATGAACCCACCTAAAACAGGTGGGTGCCCTCATCGACCGTTCCAGCGTCCTTAACAACGAAGGATACCTGTACTACGTACGACTGTGTGGGCTCCCTAAATAAACGCGACGGTTCACCCAGTTGCTCCGCGGGGGGCGGAATACCTACATCATAAAGCTGTACTTTATCGATTCCAGTCTTGACATTACAAAAATCGTGTCGGACGATTACGGCGCCTTGGGCTCGAGCCGTCTGCGCGGTTGGTCCTTTTGCGTTTGAGCTGCTGAATCGTTGTTTTGGAGCATGTTTTTATGCCGACGTCGTTGACCGAACTTTTTTCGCCCGCCTGCCATTTGTGTCCGCGCCGTTGCGGTGCGGCGCGCGATGAGGGTGCGCGCGGCGTATGCGGTGCTAACGACACGCTCAAGGTGGCCCGTGCGGCGCTCCATATGTGGGAGGAGCCGCCTATCTCGGGCGAGTCCGGTTCGGGCACGATCTTCTTTAGCGGCTGCTCGCTCAAATGCGTCTATTGCCAGAACCACGAGATCTCGACGGGCAATTTTGGGCTTGAGATTATGCCCCAGCGTTTGGTCGAGATTATGCTGGAGCTGCAGGACCAGGGTGCCAACAATATTAACTTGGTGACGGCGACGCACTACGCGCACCTGCTGCCGGCTGCGATTGCCGCGGCACGGGCGCGCGGGCTTGTTGTTCCAATCGTCTACAACACAAGCGGTTATGAGCGCGCGAGTGCCGTGGCGGCGCTCGGCGATCTGGTCGATGTGTGGCTAACCGACTTTAAATATGCCGATGCGGGGCTTGCGCAGTCGCTCTCCCACATTAAGGACTACCCGCGTGTGGCCGTGTCGGGTTTGGCGCAAATGGCGCGCGAGATTGAGCGCCGTGGGGGAGAGCTGGTGGACGAGGACGGGCTCATGAAGCGCGGCATGATCGTGCGTCACCTGGTGTTGCCGGGGCATGCGGACGATTCGTGTCGCGTGCTAGACCTGGTGTGGCAGACGGTGGGTGATGTGCCGATCTCGGTCATGAACCAGTACACGCCCAATGCGCTCATGCGCGAGCAGGGCGGCGACTTGGCGCGAGCCGTGACGCGCGAGGAGTACGAGCGGGTGCTCGACCATGCCGACGACCTGGGCTTTACGACGATGTTCTGGCAAGAGGGCGGCGCGGTAGACGAGAGCTTTACCCCAGCGTTCGACACCACTGGCGTCCTCACCAGCGCAAAGTAGCTCTTTTGAGCAGTCTTTTTGGGACGGGGCTATTTTAGCTGCCCCTGCCGTTAATCGTCCAAATCGTTTTCGCTATCTGCCTGGGTAGCTAAAATAGCCCCGTCCCAAAAAGACTGCTCCCGGTGGGGGTCGAGCTACCATCCGAAAAGTAGTCAAAAAAGCCCCGTCCCAAAAAGACTGGGTATTGGGCGTTGACAGTTGGCGAGCCGTAGGTAAAATATCAACTTGTCCTGGGGACGTAGCTCAGTTGGGAGAGCGCTGCCGTCGCATGGCAGAGGCCGAGGGTTCGACTCCCTTCGTCTCCACCCTTGGATTTGATAAGCCGCTGACATTGTGTCGGCGGCTTTTTTTAAAAAGAAAGGGCTGCACTATGGCCGAGCTTGATTCCCAACCATTGTCCGATGAGGAGCGCGCCGAGTTGGAAGAGCTCCGCGCCGAGAAGGCCCGCCGCGAGGCCCAGGAAGAGGCTCGTCGCGAGCGAGAGGAGCTGGCCGCCCTGCGTGCCGAGCATGCGAAGGCCGAGGAGGCTGCCGCGAGCGCCGCATCCGAGCGCAAGCCCGCGCCCGCGCCCAGGCCCGCTGCTGCGAAGCCTGCGCCTGCTGCACCCAAGCCTCAGCCTAAAAAAGCCGCTCGTCCCAAGCCCGTCGATTCCAAGCCGAGCCGTGACGAGATGACGTTTGCCCAGCGCATGGTCACTTCCAAGGAGCCCACGGCCGAGGGCGAGATCCCTGGTATGGCCCCGGCTCAAAAGATCATCATCGCGCTCGCCTTGGTCGCGTTTGTCGTCTTTATGGGCTACACGATCATGACCAGCATGGGCCTGCTCTAACCGATTTGCATCGGGCGTCATGTCCGCATGCTCTGCTCTCGTCCAACTCTTAAGTTCTGCACCACGCATCCGAAAGGTCGCCCCATGGCTTTGACCGACATCTCGCATCCCACCGACATTGCAATGCTCACCGATCTGTACGAGCTCACTATGGCCCAGGGCCTGTGGGAGAGCGGCAAGGCCAATGAGCAGGGCTGTTTTACCGCGTTTTACCGTGACCATCCGTTTGGCAGCGCCTACGCCGTTATGTGCGGCACCGCCGAGCTGCCCGAGCTGGTCGAGAACCTGCGCTTTACGCCCGAGGATATCGACTACCTCGCATCGCTCCAGGCCCCGGCCGGCGGCGCGATGTTCAAGCCTGAATTCCTCGACTACCTGCGCGATTTTCGTGCGCATGTAAACATCGACGCCGTCCCCGAGGGCGAGCTCGTCTTTCCGCGCGAGCCCATGGTGCGCGTCACCGGCCCCGCGCTGGAGTGCCAGCTGCTCGAGACGGCGCTGCTCAACATTGTCGGCTTCCAGACGCTTGTCGCCACCAAGACGGCGCGCGTGGTGCTGGCGGCGGACGGCCGTCCCGTGGCCGAGTTTGGCCTGCGCCGCGCCCAGGGTCCCGATGGCGGTCTGGCCGTCGCGCGCGCGAGCTACGTTGCCGGCTGTTCCTCTACGTCCAATGTGCTCGCCGGTCGCCGCTACGGTATTCCCGTCTTTGGCACGCATGCGCACAGCTGGGTGATGAGCTTCGATTCCGAGCTCGAGGCCTTCCGTGCCTTTGCCAAGTCGAGCCCTAAGAACTGCACGCTGCTCATTGACACTTACGACGTGCGCGAGGGCTGCGAGCATGCCATTACGGTTGCCAAGGAGATGGAGGCGGTGGGCGAGCGTCTGTCGGCCATTCGCATCGATTCCGGCGACCTCGCCAAGCTGTCCAAGTATGTCCGCGGCCGTTTTGATGCCGAGGGCCTGCCCTATGTGGGGATCTCGGTTTCCAACGATCTGGATGAATACACGATTCAGTCGCTGCTCGACCAGGGCGCGCCCATCGATAGCTTTGGCGTGGGCACTAAGCTCGCGACCTGCTACGACCAACCGGCGCTGGGCGGCGTGTACAAGCTTTCCGCCCGCCGTGCGAGCGAGGCGGACCCGTGGACTCCGGTGGTCAAGCTCTCCGAGCAGCCCTACAAGCGCACGATTCCGGGCGTGCAGCGCGTGCGCCGCTATTACGACGGCTTTGGCGGCCCGGTCTGCGACATGATCTATGACGAGGACCATCTGGCGGGGGAGGGCGCCGCGCGCGGCAATACCCTCGTGGCCGTGAACGATGCCGCCCTGGTGACCGACGTGTCCGAGCTTGAGTATCGCGAGCTGCTGGCGCCGATCGTGCGCGATGGCAGTGCTGTTGCCCCGCGCGAGAGCATCGAGGCCGCACGCGAGCGTTGCGCTTGGGCGCTGGACCATCTGGATCCGGTCTACAAGCGCTTCCTGTACCCGCAGACCTATGTGGTGGGCATGGAGCAGGGCCTGGCGCAGGTGCGCGACGAGCTCGTGCGCAAGAACATGGCCGCGGCTTCTGCCTTCCCCTGGGCTCGCTAATTTTGTTGGGTGTAGGGTGGAATTACGTTCCCTCGGCCGTCAGCTCGCCCGAACCCTCAACAGTTGATTGGTTTGACGTATGACGACTTCTTATAAAACAATGGTGGTAAAGATCGGTTCGTCCACGGTGGTGGGCGCCGATGGCAAGGTCAACCGCGCCTTTATCGGCGGGCTTGCCGATCAGGCTGCTGCCCTGCGCAAACTCGGCTGGCGTCTGGTCGTGGTGAGTTCGGGCGCCATTGCCTGTGGCTATCCCGTGCTGGGCTTTGACCGCAAACCGGTCGGTGACCTGCCGAGCCTGCAGGCCTGCGCCTCGGCCGGTCAGTGCATCATCTCGTCGGCCTACGACGAGGAGTTCCATGCGCGCGACCTGCTCACCTCGCTCGTGCTGCTCACGCGTCACGACACGGCCCGTCGCACGTCCTATCTGCACGCGCGCGACGCGCTGCTGCGTCTGGTGGAACTGGGCGTGGTGCCGGTCGTCAACGAGAACGACACCGTTACCGTCGACGAGATCAAGTTTGGCGACAACGACACGCTGGCGGCGCTTGTGGGCTGCCTGGTTTCTGCCGACCTGTGCGTGACGCTCTCGGACATCGATGGCCTCTATACCGCCAATCCGCACGAGGACCCCACGGCCGAGTTCGTCCCGGTCGTGCATAAGATCGATGCCAAGATTATCGCCTCGGCGGGCGATTCTTCCACATCGGTTGGCACAGGCGGCATGATTACCAAGATCCGCGCGAGCCGCATCCTGATGACGGCGGGCATTCAGAGCGTGATTTGCTCGGGCGAGGAGCCCGATGCGCTCGTGCGCCTTGCCCGCGGCGAGAGCGTGGGTACGCTGTTCGATCCGCCGGCGGAGCGCCTGGACATTGCGCCCCGCAAGCTGTGGATTGCACTGGGCGACAAGGCGCATGGCTCGGTGACGGTCGATGACGGCGCCGCGAAGGCGCTGGTCAGCCGCGGTTCTTCCCTGCTTGCGGTGGGTATTCGCGAGGTCGATGGCACGTTTGCCGAGGGCGATGTGCTCGACGTGTGCGACCCGAGCGGCATGGTTGTCGCCCGCGGTATCGCCGAGGCCGATTCGGACGTGCTGGAGCTTGCAGCCGGACGCCGCCAGGACCAGATTGCCGGCAACCGCTTGCTGGCAGACTTGGCCGAGAAGCCCGCGATCCACCGAGACAACTTGATCGTGTTTGCATAAAGAAAGACAGCGCTGCGGATCGTTTCCCGCAGCGCTGTCTTTCTCGTGCCGGCACTTGGAGGCGTTTCTTATGTGCCGGCAGGTGGGGACACTCCTTTGCTAGAAGATCTGGCGCAGGTCTCCGCGGTTGAGGGCCTCGTCGAAGAGGTGCTTGAACACCACGCTGCCGTGCAGGCCGTCGTGCTCGAACTCGTTCGTCACCCAGGCGTGTGAGTTGCCCACGCGGCTGAGCGTGTCGAGCTGCAGGCCCGAATCCACGTACATGTCGTCGAAATACACCGCGGCTTGGAGCGGCACCTCGTTGCAGGCCAGGCGCTGCGGGTCGTAAATCTTGTCCCAGCTGGTGTCTTCCATCAGCAGGTCCATGGCGGGCTTGAAGGGCTTGAGCTCGGGCATCTGCTCAAACATCCACGGGAACATGGCCTCGCCGGTAAACATGAGTGGGCGCGCGAGGGTGTCGAACTCGGCACGATGGGCCTTTTCCTCGGCGGCTGCCCAGCCAATGGGCATCGTGTCGCCATCGGCGTAGATGAACTCCTGCAGCGTCCAGTACAGCGGATTCGTGCGCGTGTTGGTGCGCTCGAAGGCGCGCATCAAAAAGCTGTCTGATACCGAGGAGCCGCAGCTCAGCGTACCGTCGCCATTAACAAACGCGTGGTCGATAATCCAGTGCATGCGCTCAAAGCTCGGCTTCATGCCAAAGTCGCTGCCCATGAGCTGCAGGCGCTCGACCGTCATCGGCGAGCCGTCGGGCAGCGCGGGCTTTTGCTCCTCGAGGGCATCTGCCAGGGCCGCCACGCGCTCGACGTCGGCGGGGTAGCGGTCGTAATACTGCTGAGTCTTGGCCGCCATACGCGGGAAGGTGTGCGCGTAGACCTCGCTGGCACTCGCCGGTACGTGCGGAATGCCGCCGCAGGTAAAGCTCGCCGCCACGCCCTCGGGGAAGAGCGACAGATAGCTCAACGTCAAAAAGCCGCCGTAGCTCTGGCCGAGTGTGACCCAGGGCTTGCCGCCAAAGCCCACCAGGCGCAGGTACTCAAAGTCGCGCACGATGGAGCTGGCGAGGTGGCGCTTGAGAAAATCCGCCTGCGAGCGGGCCGCATCGGAGCCTGCCGCCTCGGCGCGCTCACCCAGTGCGGCAATCGTGCGCCCGTCTACACAGCTGCTGCGCCCGGTACCGCGCTGGTCGGGCAGGACGACGCGGAAGTGCTTGACGGCCTCCTCGATCCAGCCGTCGCTTGTGGGCGACAGCGGACGCGGGCTCTCACCGCCGGGGCCGCCCTGCAAAAAGAGGAGGAGTGGCAGGTCGTCGTTGATACGGTCGGGAGCGCAAACCACGCGGTAGAAAAGCTTGATGCTCTCGGGTGCGCCGGCGATGGGCGCCGGCATGGCGCCGCGGCGCATGGTGCTGCCGAAGGCCAAAAGCATTGGCTCCAGGCCGCGCCAATCCAAGGGGACGTCGATGCTGTGGTCCTCGACATAGAGGCCGGGGACGTGGTACGAAGTGATGAGGGCCATGCGGTACTTCCGTTCGTTGCGGTGTTTCGGGTTGACCAATTCTACCGCCATGCGCGAGGGCATGCACAAATCGGCTACCATGGTTGGCAAACTACTAAGAGAAAGGGCCGTCCATGTCGGTCGATATAGCCACGTATGTCCACGATCTTGCCGTTGCCGCCAAGGCAGCGTCGGCCTCGCTTGCCACGGCGAGCGACGAGCAGCGCCAGGAGGCCGTGCGCGCCATGGCCGCGGCGCTGCGCGATGGCGTCGATTCCATCGTCGCCGCCAACGAGCTCGATATGTCCGCTGCGCGCGATGCGGGGACCTCGGCGGGGCTCCTCGACCGTCTGCTGCTGACGCCCGAGCGCGTCGAGGGCATGGCCGCCGGCTTGGAGAAGCTCGCTGAGCTGCCCGATCCTGTCGGCCGCGTGCTCGACCACTGTGTACTTGCAAGTGGTGTGGACCTCACCCGCGTGAGCGTGCCGCTGGGCCTGGTCGCCATGGTCTATGAGGCGCGCCCCAACGTGACGGCCGATGCCGCGGGCATCTGCATCCGCACCGGCAACGCCTGCATTCTGCGCGGCGGTTCGCTGGCCTATCACTCGTGCGCCATGATTGCCGAACTGCTGGCCGATGCGCTCGAGGCCAAGGGTTTCCCGCGCGAGGCTATCTCGATGATCGAGTCCACCGATCGCGAGGCCACCGGCGAGCTCATGAAGCTTCGCGGCATCGTCGACGTGCTTATTCCGCGTGGCGGTGCGGGCCTGATCCAGCGCTGCGTGCGCGAGTCGCTTGTGCCGGTGATCGAGACGGGCACGGGAAACTGCCACATCTACGTGCATGAGTCGGCAGACTTTGATAAAGCGCTCAACATTATCGTTAATGCCAAGACCCAGCGCGTGGGCGTGTGCAACGCCGCCGAGTCGCTGCTTGTGGACCGCGCCGTGGCAGATTCGTTTTTGCCGGCGGTCGTGGCCGTGCTGCACGACCACGGCGTGCTGATTCACGGCGACGAGGCCATGTGTGCCGCATGCGCCGCCGCCGGTCTTGCCGAGGGCGAGGACTTTGTTGCCGCAACCGAGGAGGACTGGGGCCGCGAGTACCTGGCGCTCGAGATGAGCGTGAAGGTCGTGGCGAACGAGGACGAGGCCATCGCGCACATCAACCGCTATGGCACTATGCATTCCGAGGCCATCATCGCCGAGGACGCGGACGCTTGCGAGCGCTTTTTGGATGAGATCGATGCCTCGGCCGTGTATGCCAACGCCAGCACGCGCTTTACCGACGGCGGCGAGTTTGGCCTGGGCGCCGAGATCGGCATTTCGACCCAAAAGCTCCACGCCCGCGGCCCCTTTGCCGCCGAGGCCCTCACCACCTACAAATACAAGCTCCGCGGCACCGGCCAGGTCCGCCCCTAAACCTACCAAAAAGGGACAGGTTTATTTTGGCAGGTTTTATCTGCGGTTTTGCCGGGCGACGCGTTCGCCCGGCTTTTTTCTCCGTATGCCTTTTCTGCCTTTCGGCTTGAGCCGCGGCGATATACGATAGTGACACCGTGTCTTAGCACCGACTCACCTGGAGGTATTGCCATGTCTCAGACGCTTTCCGCCGGAATCACCCGCGACCGTGCGTTCGAATTGCTCAACGAGCACAACAAGGACCCGTTCCACATCACCCACGGTGAGACGGTCGAGGGCACCATGCGCTACTTTGCGCGCGAGTTCGACCCCGAGAACGAGGAGTTTTGGGGCATCGTCGGACTGCTGCACGACTTGGATTGGGAGGAGCATGAGGACGACCCCGTGAACCACACCATCTATGCGGCCGAGATTCTGGAGGGCGAGGGTGCATCGCCCGAGCTCATCCGCGCCATCCAGACGCATACCTCGGACTTCAACACCTCGCTGCCCAAGCCCGAGCTGCAGATGGAAAAGATCCTGTTTGCCTGCGACGAACTTACCGGCCTGATTGGGGCTGCCGTGATCATGCGTCCGAGCAAGAGCGTCATGGACTTTACGACCAAGTCGCTCAAGAAGAAGTTCAAGGACAAGCGCTTTGCCGCCGGCTGCTCGCGCGACGTGATTACGCAGGGCGCCGAGATGCTGGGCTGGGAGCTCCCCGAGCTTTTCGACCGCACCATCGCGGCCATGCAGTCCTTCGCGCCCGACCGCGACACCTTCCAGGCCTAACCTGCCAAAAAGGGACAGGTTTATTTTGGTAGGTTTTATCTGGGAAGACGCTTCCGTTGGACGTTATTCAGCGGAAGCGTTTTCTGTTTAACATGGTAGCGCTTGCGAATGGCGGCGCCTCGCGGCAGGCAGCTGCGCTTCGCCGTATCCGTAACGCGGTAAACGCGACGCTAGGACGCGTTCTTGATAATCCATGTTCCGAGTCCGGTCAACAGCTGAACCTGCTTAACGGTTAGCCCTTCTTTTCGAAGCGCGAGAATCGCCTCATTGCGAAGTGGCTTGGAGACGGATTTGAGTTCCGTCGGAGCGCATCCTGCGACACTTTGCACGATTGCCGTGCCAAATGAATATGGTTTCCCATAAGGCACCAAGCGATAAGCTCGATATTGTGTTTGGGGAGGATTGCATCGAGGATCTGAAGCATGGCGATTCGGTCCTCGGCATCGTCAAACAGCAATTGCCCTCCGTTTCCACGCAACGTGACGTGGAAATAACCGGTTGGTGACTTTGAACGAGGTTTTCTCGGCATGGCCCCTCCTTTAGCTTGGATGGGCTGAAGATACCTCATTCGGAGGCTTCGGTTGTCGAGATTCAGTTTACCGACTATAGCTGCTACCTGCCGAAATGTTATTGCGTTTTCAAATTGATGCTTTTTAATGGTAATTGAGCAAGACGGGCGCGCTTGCTGTGGATGCGGGCGTTGCTTGCGTCGATCTGGACGGCCCTCGCGTGATGTCATCACAAATGGGCTTCACGCATTTTCGCGGCGATAGAAAAATGGCCGGGGCTTACAAACAAAACGGAGCACCCGACCATTTACCAATTGTTTGCTGACGTTTCCCCAGATAAAACCTGCCAAAATAAACCTGTCCCTTTTTGGCAGGTTAGTTGAGGGCGGCTTGGGCTAGGCGGGCTTCGGCGTCTTCCTCGGTGACGCCCAAGGCCACGGCAATCTCCTCGATGGAGCGGCGCTTGGCTTCCTTGAGTACGCGCATGTAGTAGGAGCTGGGCTTTTTATCTGCTTCCTCGGCCTGGCGAATACGGTGCATCATTGTTTTTGCCACGCGGACCGTCTCGGGCGCACCCAGCTTGAGCTGCTGCTTAAAGTGCGTCTCCTCGAGCGAGCTGTTGCGCTCGGTAAAGGTGTCGCACTCCAGCTCGTCGTAATGGCTCAGTAGGTGCTCGGCATCTTGCTGGGAGATGGCGGCATGTAGACGGTCGGCCTGCGCCACGGGGTACATGAGGATCGTCTGCGCATGTCCCTGCTTGGTCTCGAGCAACAGCATGGGCTGCGGTGTGTCTTCCCTAAAACCGACGACGGTGCAGACTCCCTGACCCGGATGAATGACGTGTTGACCGATTGAGAACATGCTACCTCCAACTTATACGAATTAACGTATGTCTAGAATACCACGCTGACGTGCGCAAACCCTTACTTTATGCAGGAAAAGCACACAAATCCGATAGGTAAGAGTATTCGATACTCTGTCTGGCTCATGCACATGTTTATGCATTTTCGGCGGGTGCACAATCAGCAGGCAGACCGCCATCTTTGAATGGCCTTGCGACAACTGTAGTCAATTTTGTGCATATGCAATATCGATTGACTTTACCCTGCGA
The DNA here is from genome assembly GCF_052121415.1 of Collinsella sp. LCP19S3_D5. Lineage (NCBI taxonomy): Bacteria > Bacillati > Actinomycetota > Coriobacteriia > Coriobacteriales > Coriobacteriaceae > Collinsella > Collinsella sp. LCP19S3_D5. Next base: position 30,996 of record NZ_JBQKEH010000007.1, on the reverse strand, counting down.
CAGTAGTTACCGCTTGTGATAGAGTGCTGCAAACTCTGGCTTTTGCCCTACGAGTGACCAAGAGCTCGGGGGCTTTAACACAAGGAGGATCTATGCCCGAGAAGATTGAAGAGCTGGTACGCGCTGCGCTTGCTGCGGCCCAGGAGGCCGGCGACCTTTCCGCATTTGAACTTGACGATTGCGCTATCGAGCGACCGGCTGACACTTCTCATGGCGAGTGGACCTCCACCATGGCCCTGAAGTCCGCCAAGCTGGCTCACTGCGCCCCGCGCAAGATCGCCGAGGCCGTCGTTGCCCATATGCCCGAAGATCCCGCGATCGAGAAGGTCGAGATCGCCGGCCCTGGCTTCATCAACTTCTACCTCTCCGTCGCCGTCAAGAACGCTATCTTCGGTGAGGCCCGCGAGAAGGGCATGGACTTCGCTAAGTCCAACGTCGGCGGCGGCCTGAAGACCCAGGTCGAGTTTGTCTCCGCCAACCCCGTCGGCCCCATGCATATTGGCCATGGCCGTTGGGCCGCTCTGGGCGACTCCCTCTGCCGTGTTATGGACCATGCCGGTTACGATATCCAGCGTGAGTTCTATATCAACGATCACGGCTCTCAGATGAACACCTTCGGCAACTCCATCAGCACGCGCTATATGCAGCTTGCCGACATCATCGCCAAGCAGGGCGTGGATATCGACGAGGCTCACAAGCTGCTGATTGCCGACCGCGATGCCTTTGTTGCCGACGAGAACGACGAGCATCCCGAGACCCATCCGTATCAGGACAACTTTGCCGAGACTCTGGGCAAGGACTCCTACGGCGGCGACTACATCATCGACGAGGCCGCCGAGTTCTGGCGCACCGACGGTGATAAGTGGGTCGACGCCGATCCGCAGGAGCGTATGGAGAGCTTCCGCGAGCGCGGCTACGTAAAGATGGTCGACAACATGCGCGACCTTTGCCACGCCGTCAACTGCGACTTCGATCGTTGGTTCTCCGAGCGCTCGCTGTACGTGAAGGACACCGAGGGCGAGACCGCCGGCACCTCCGCTGTCGACCGCGCTTTCGAGAAGCTCGACAAGATGGGCTACCTCTACACCAAGGACGGCGCTCTGTGGTTCCGCTCCACCGACCTGGGCGACGACAAGGACCGCGTTCTGATCAAGTCCGACGGCGAGTACACCTACTTCGCCTCCGACGTCGCCTATCACTGGGATAAGTTCCAGCGCGTCGACCACGTCATCGACATCTGGGGCGCCGACCACCATGGCTACATCGACCGCGTCCGCTGTGTCTGCGACGCTCTTGGCTATCCCGGCAAGTTCGAGGTTCTGCTGGGCCAGCTCGTCAACCTGCTGCGCAACGGCAAGCCCGTCCGTATGTCCAAGCGCAAGGGCACCATGGTGACCCTGCAGGAGCTCGTCGACGAGGTCGGTTCCGACGCCGCCCGTTACACGCTCATCTCCAAGAGCTCCAACCAGATGGTCGACTTCGACATCGAGGCCGTTAAGAAGCGCGATAACTCCAACCCGGTCTACTACGTGCAGTACGCTCACGCTCGTGTGTGCTCCATTCTGCGCCGTGCCGCTGACGTTACGCCCGAGCAGGCTGACGAGATGGGCATGAAGGCCGTCGCCGCCAAGGCCATCGGCGAGAACGTCGATTACTCGCTGCTGACCGACCCCACCGAGCTTGCCCTTTCGCGTAAGCTCAACGAGCTCACCGACCTCATCGTCAGCTGCGCTCGCGACCGCGCCCCGTTCCGTCTGACGCACTTTGCCGAGGAGCTCGCCGGCGACTTCCACAGCTTCTACGCTGCCTGCCAGGTGCTTCCGAGCGAGGGCCGTCCCGTCGACCCCGAGCTTTCGCGCGCCCGTCTGGCCGCTTGCGACGCCGTCCGCGTGACGCTCGCCCTGGTGCTCACTCTGGTTGGCGTTTCTGCACCCGAGCAGATGTAATCTACGGGTCGTTTGACCGTGTAGGTTTGGCTTTGCTGAGCCCTATAAGCCCGATCTCCCATGCGGAGGTCGGGCTTTTTGCGTTTGGCGGGGCTTTTTGGCGTGTTGGAAAATGCTACAAAAACGCAACTATACCGGTTTACGGGGCTGAATCGCTGCCTGGCGACCATAGCAACAGCAGCGAAAATAAAATCGCAGGTAGACGGCTTGCCGAATATTAAAAATGCAGGGTATGGTTGGCTTACGCCGTTCTTGCACCGTAATCCGCGATCGTTTTGAAAACGACCCCTTGGGGACGGAGGAAAACGGATCATTTTTGTCCGGTGGGAGAGAGGTGCGAAACCGTCCGCCACGAATCGGGCTTATCTACTACGTTTAGTCGCATACCCCGAACCATGCCGAAAAGTACGATATTAAAACCGCAGGTAGCGGGCTTGCGATTTTAGGAAGATCGAGGGGATGGTCAGGGGTCGCGGGTCAAACGTAGTAGATAGGCGCGTTTCGTGGCGCGGCTATTCCGGATGCCACGGCTTCACTCCTCTGGTGCGACAGAGGAAGCGCTTTTGAGGGAGAGTGTCCCTTTTGACCAGTTGTATAAGAACGTCCAATGACTAAGTTGCAGGTGGTGGCGGTTGTGTTACACTAACGCTGCGTATTTGACGTAATCATCTCGATACAGATCAATGATGCCCGTTTTGTTTTGAACGGAGCTAGACTGTTTAGCCGCCCTGAAGGTTTATGCAGGGAGCATGTGATCACAGGGCTTTAAAAGAAAGTTGAGCAAACACTGTGTCTGATCAACAGCAAGAAAATGAAATAAGCACGGCACAAACCACTCCCGCTGCACCGGTTGCGTTGGACCAAATCGCGAAACCCGCACCGTCGCAGGCGTCGGTCCCCGAGACACACCAGAACGCTGCCTCGGCTTCGAGTGAGAACCCTGTTCCCGTCGCACCTGTTACCGGGGAGGAGGCTGCGCCCGTGAAGCCCAAGCGCACGCGTCGTGTGGCCAAGCCCGCTGCGGATGGCGATGAGGCTGCAAAGCCCAAACGCCGCACCACGCGCACGACGCGTGCCAAGCGTCCGGTTTCCGCCGAGGTTTCGGCGCCGCTTTCAGATGAGGTTGCGCAGGCCCGCGCGCTTGCGCAGATCAGCGAAGCCCAGGTTGTTCGTGCTCGCCGTCGTGCCGCAGAGCGCGATGCTGCGGCTCTGACCGAACTCGCGGCTTCGTCCGCCCCCGAGGCGCCTTCGGCTCCGGCTCCCGAGCAGGTAGCAGAAAAGCCGGCTCCGCGCACGCGCCGTCGCACGGCGGCCAAGGTCCAGCAGGCTGCCGAGCAGGTTTCGTCCGATGCCGCCGAGACCCCGGTTCGCTCTGCGGCGGAGGAGGACGCTTCCTCTGCTGAGTCTGTCGTGCCTGCCGAGGCCGGCGGTGCATTTGTCGTCGATCCTGCTTTGCGCCCGCATCGCCGCGGCCGCAAGCCCAAGGCATTTGTCGAGGCGGAGAAGGCGGCCGCTGCCGCGGCTTCTGTCCAAGATGCCCCGGCGTTCGTCGAGCCTACAACGGCTGCCGTGGTTTCGGCCGAGGGCGCTGATGTTCCTGAGGTCGCTGTTTCTGCCGCTGCCGAGTCTGCCGACGTTCGTCCCGGGCGCAGCCGTCACACCGCAGCCAAACGCCCAGCTAAGGCAGAGGCGAAGTCCGGCGCCGAATCTGCGGTAGCTGAGTCTACCGAGGTGAGTGTCGACACGACTCCCGAGACGGTGGGCGCCGATCGGTCGGCAGGCGAGAAGCCCAAGCGCACGCGCAAGAAATCTTCCAAGACCAAGTCTGCCGAACAGCAGGGGGATGCTGAGCAACAGCCCGAGTCCGACGCTAAGTCGGACGGCGAGACCCCGGCGACCGCCGATGCGCCCACGACGCCTGCCGTCGAGAGCGCTGAGGCCGAAGAGGGCTCCCGCCCCAACCGTCGTCAGCACAAGCGTAACGATGAGCGCAGCGAGCGCAAGGACGATCGTGGCAACGACCGCCGCAGCCGCCAGCGCGATCGCAAACAGCGCAATAAGGAGCGCAACGCAGCTCCGACCGAGCCAACGCTTTCGCGCGAGGAGCTCGCGGCCATGAAGGTCGCCGAGCTGCGCGAGAAGGCCAAGGAGTTCGAGATTGAGACGACCGGCAAGAAGAAGGCCGAGCTCGTTGAGGAGATCTACACGACCGCCGCGAAGGCCGAGGGCTTCCGCGATATTAAGGGCATCCTGCAGATTCGCCCGGACAGCTCCGGCATCATCCATGCCCACGGCTACATGAAGTCCAATGACGACGCCTTCGTGCCCGCCTACCTCATCCGCTCCGCGCGTCTGCGCACGGGCGACGTGATCGAGGGTTCGCTTCGTCCCTCGCGCAGCGGCGACAAGCGTGCCGGTCTCGCCAAAATTACGACCGTCAACGGTCTTGATCCTGAGCAGGCCCGTAACCGCCCCAAGTTCGGCGATCTCACGCCGGTCTACCCCAATGAGCCGCTGCGCATGGAGCATGGCAAGGATTCCATTACCGGTCGCGCCATCGATATCGTGTCGCCGATCGGCAAGGGTCAGCGTGGCCTGATCGTGTCACCGCCCAAGGCCGGTAAGACCACGATTCTCAAGAAGATCTGCCAGTCTATCTCGATCAACAACCCCGAGGTGCACCTCATCTGCCTGCTCGTCGACGAGCGCCCCGAAGAGGTCACCGATATGCAGCGCTCCATTGAGGGCGAGGTCGTGGCCTCCACCTTCGATATGCCCGCCGACAACCATACCCGCGTGGCCGAGCTCGTCATCGAGCGCGCCAAGCGCATCGTGGAGTTGGGCGGCGACGTCGTGGTGGTTCTCGACTCCATCACGCGTCTTGCCCGTGCGTACAACCTGGCGGCGCCCGCCTCGGGCCGCATCCTTTCGGGCGGCGTCGATTCGGCGGCCCTGTATCCGCCTAAACGCTTCCTGGGTGCTGCCCGCAATATCGAAAACGGCGGCTCACTCACCATCCTTGCTTCCGCCCTTATCGATACCGGCTCCAAGATGGACGAGGTCATCTTTGAGGAGTTCAAGGGCACCGGCAACATGGAGCTCAAGCTCGATCGCGATCTGGCCGACCGCCGCATCTTCCCGGCCATCGACCCCGTTGCCTCGGGCACGCGCAACGAGGACCTGTTGGTCGACGAGCAGATGCGCCCGTTTGTCTTTGGCCTGCGCCGCATCCTCGCCGGCATGAACAATACCGAGCGCGCGGCAGCGTCGTTTATCAAGGGCCTTAAGGGCACTAATACCAACCAGGAATTTTTGGTGCGTTCGGCAAAAAAGCACAGCGACTACGAGCAGACGTTCTAGTCCGTCCGCTGCACGCGACAGCAACCATAGACATGCCAGAAGGGCCGGGGTTTAGATCCTGGCCCTTTTCGTATAGCCGCTCGCCAACGATTATTGACCTCACGACCGGCAAGCAGCGATTTTCCCGTTTCAATTCCGCTTCGTCGCTTGCAATCCCCAGGGGGGTTTCGCATAATAGCAGTTAAGCTTCGCGACGGAAAACGCAGATGAAACGAACCATATACCGTTGCTTTGGGGCTCAGGCCCCGCTTCATCTTCTCTCGCGCAGCCAACTGAATGACGCGATTTGGGTGCTGGAAGATGGGGAGAGCTCATGGCTTCTTCTGATGCAACACAACGAGCAGTCCTTGCCGGACTTTCCTGCGGGATCGGCCTTGCCGCACCCGTGGTCGTGTATGCCGCTACACTGCCGTTTTCGTCAATCAACGAGACGGTTATCGCGGGTGCTGTTCCCTTTGCCGTGGGCGCAGTGGCCGGCGTGGGTATCTATGCCGCCTCGCTGGGTATCTCTGAGTATCGTGCGGAGCACGATGGCCGCCTGTTTGAGCCCGATGCCGTGGGCGGCGCCGCTCAGTTTAGTCGGACCTACAACGAGTTCAAGACCGCCTCGATTCCCGCTCAGCAGGAGGAGGCCGCTCCCCGGGCTGCTGCGCCTGTCACTTTGGACGAGCAGGGTCAATCCTCTTCGCTTCTTTCCGGTCTGACCGGCGCGTTTCAGCGCCGTCATGCCGATGATGGCGTTCCGACCATCGCCCGTGCCGCCAATGCCATGGACGAGGCCGATGCCTGGGCTATGATCGATAGCATGCTCGACGACGATTCGCCGGTTAGCTGCGATCCCGCTCGCTCGCGCGATGTCTACCAGGTCGCAATTGACGAGCTCACAAACGGTGAAAAGACCGGCTCCTATAACCGCGACGACATCGCTGCTGCCGCACGTGCCGTTTCGGGCTCTCATGCCGCTCCTGCGGGCAGCACTGCAGCTTTCGTGGCGCTTGTGGCCAACGCTGCCAACAATGCCGCCTATAACGGTGCTGCGTCGGCTGCGTACGCCTCTGCCGCGGCGGCCGCTTCGACCGGTCAGCAGGGCGCAGCTCAGCCGGCTCCTGTCGCCGACCCCTTTGCCGATGAGCCCCTGGTTGTCGACGAGGAGACCATAGCCGCTCGTCGTGCTGCCGAAAGCTCGCTTTGGGGCGCTTCGGCCCAAATGCAGGCCGCGGAGGCGGTGCCGTACAACGCCAAGCTCGCCAGCATGCCCATCATTTCCGATGCCAAGGGTGTGGATCTCGCCGATTTGGACGAGCCCGCCGCCATCACTGCTTCTATCGATGCCCAGAATCGTGTGGATACCGACAGTCTCCCCGATGCCTCCCTCGAGGAAGATATCCCCATGGCCGATTATTCGGGCCACGAGGACATGTGGGCCGCCGCTATGGCGATCATGGCCGAGGTCGCCGAGCCCGCCCCCGCGCCGATGCCCACGCCTGCAGCCTCACCTGTCTCGGTTGCTCCCGTCTATGTCGGCCGCCACAGCTCCGTGTTTCCCGAGGATACCGCGCGTATCTCGCGCGAGGGTATCGAGCGCGCCGAGGCTATCGCCGCCGGTGTTATGGAAAACCGTCGCCATGAGCGCGTCAATCAGATCCTTGAGGAAGAGATCGAGCGCCTGCAGTCCTCTACCGCCAAACGTACGGGTCGTGCTTATTTGAGCGTTATCGAGGGCGGTACCGCCAGTTTTACGCCACTTCGTGCCGAGGCCTAGTTCTGCATGATTAAGATCGATCGTAAGTGGGCGGTTGCGGCCTGCGCCATGGTGTTGCTGATCTGGGGCAATTCACTGGTTCCCGGCACGGGGTCCGGCTCACTGAGCTTGGCGATCATGGAGAACGTCCGCGGGTTTTTGCATAGCTTGAGCCTGCCGTATGAATGGGTAACCAACTTTGTCGTCCGCAAGTGCGCACACTTTACCGAGTATATGGTGCTCGGTGTTTTGGTGACACATGCCTTTGATATCGAGGGTCGACGCACTTTTGACAGACTGCTTCCCATGGTGGTTTTTCTGTTGCTGGTCCCCTCAATCGACGAGACGATTCAGTTATTTGTGCCGGGGCGCGCCGGCATGATCACCGACGTGATGATTGATTGCTGCGGAGCGGCTACCGGCGTCGTGCTCCGATATCTCCTCCGATCGCTTGTATGCACCAGAAAGGCCGCCTAGGACGTTTTGCTTGGTCCTAGACGGCCTTGTGCGTTTGGGGGCCCTGCAGGACGCGATAGCGTTGTCTGCGCGTTAACGGGCCCGGCAATACCGTGTGTCGTTGGTGCACCTTTTACTGGAGCGCCTGTGCGCCAAGGGCCAGACAGCCCATGATGCCCTGCTTACCCTCGAGGCTGTTGTTGACAATGTAGGTATCGATGTCGTTGACCTCGGGCGTGACGATATAGCCGTTGAGCATCTCGGCGCACTTTTTGCGGGCGAGCGGCACGATGGGGGTGTGGTCGGCTACGCCGCCGCCGATGATGATCTTTTGCGGCGCATAGCACAGCGTGTAGGTCATGAGCGCCTGTGCCAGGTAGCCTGCGAGCAGGTCCATGGCCTCCGGGTCATCGGCCATGTCTCCGGCGCTTTTGCCATCCCAGCGCTTTTTAATGCCGGGGCCTGCGATGAGGCCCTCGAGGCAGTTGTCGTGGAAAGGGCAGCCGCTGTGCTCGCCGATGGTGTCGCGCGGATCGCGTGTGACCAGGATGTGCCCTGCCTCGGGATGCATCATGCCGTGCACGAGCTGGCCGCCCGAGAGCACGCCGGCGCCCACACCGGTGCCGATGGTCAGATACACCACGTCGGTGAGGCCCTGGGCGCAACCAAAGCTGACCTCGCCCAGGCAGGCGACGTTGACGTCGGTGTCGTAGCCACAGGGAATATTGAGCTCGTTTTGGATGGTGCCCAGCAGGTCAAAGTAGCGCCATGCCGTCTTGGGCGTCTCCAAGATCTTGCCGTATTGGGGCGAGGCAGGGTTGACTGCGGTGGGGCCAAAGGCGCCGATGCCCAGCGCGGCGATGCCCTTGTTTGCAAACCATGCGTTGACGGCCTCAACGGTCTCCTGCGGGGTCGTGGTTGCGATCTGCTCACGCTCCAGAACCGTACCGTCTACATAGCCCGTGGCACAGACCATCTTGGTGCCGCCGGCCTCGAGCGCTCCAATAAGCTGCTGCTCTGCCATAGTATTCCTCCCCCTGGGACGAGTTGCTCCATGACTAAAGTATAGCGCTTTAAACAAATTAAGAAAGCGCTATAAAAGAAGCCCCACAACGCGCGTGCGGTGCGGGGCTTCTTTGGGTGCTTTAGTTGCCGGGCCGTCCTTACCCGCGCGGCTTGATTTTATCGCGTAGCGACTTGAGGTTCTCCAGCGCCGCGTTAATCGTCTCGTCTCGCTTGGCAAAGTGGAGGCGAATCAGATGGTTGACGGGCTCACGGAAGAAGCTCGAGCCGGGCACGGCGCCCACGCCCACCTTAGACGCGAGGTCCTCGCAGAAGTCGAGGTCGCTGTCATAGCCAAACTCAGAGATGTCCATCATGACGTAGTAGGCGCCCTGTGGCACGTTATGCTCAAGACCAATGCTATCGAGCCCCTGACAGAACAGATCACGCTTGGCCGTGTAGAGATCGAGGACCTCCTGGTAATAGCTGTCGTCGAAGTTGAGGGCGGTGACGACGGCTTCCTGCAGGGGAGCGGCGGCACCCACAGTGAGGAAGTCGTGGACCTTCTTGATGCGCTCGGTAATCTGGGCCGGGGCGATGGTGTAACCCAGACGCCAGCCGGTGATGGAGTACGTCTTGGACAGCGAACTGCAGCTGATGGTGCGCTCGAACATGCCGGGCAGTGTGGCCATATAGACGTGCTCGTGGGGCGCGTAGACGATGTGCTCGTATACCTCGTCGGTGATGCAGTAGGCGTCGTACTTTTTGCAGAGATCGGCGATAAAGGTGAGCTCATCGCGCGTAAAGACCTTGCCGCAGGGATTGGAAGGGTTGCACAGGACGATGGCCTTGGGGTCGTTGTCGCGGAAGGCCGCCTCGAGTGTCTCGCGATCAAAGTCGAATGTGGGCGGGTTGAGCGGCACGTAGATGGGCTCGGCACCCGAAAGGATCGTGTCGGCGCCGTAGTTCTCGTAGAACGGCGAGAAGATGACGACCTTGTCGCCGGGATTGGTGATCGTCATCATGGCAGCCATCATGGCCTCGGTGGAGCCGCAAGTGACCACGATGTTCTGGTTGGGGTCGATCGGTATGCCCATAAAGTGCTCTTGTTTGGCGGCAAGCGCCTCGCGCATGGCCTGGGAGCCCCAGGTGATGGAGTACTGGTGGTAGAGCGGTTTGGGATCGGTGGCGATGGCGCCCAGGCTCTTGAGTAGCTGCACTGGGGGATCAAAGTCGGGGAAGCCCTGCGAGAGGTTGACGGCGCCGTACATATCGGAGATGCGCGTCATGCGGCGGATGACCGAATCGGTAAACGTTGCCGTGCGATTGGAGAGTTCTTTCATGCCTGTCCTTTCGAACATCGGGGTGGGGCAAGTTTACTCCTATGGAACCGGTGGGATTTGCTCGAAATGGATCCGAAAAACTCTTTTCAAAATTCTTGAAAATTGGGGCTTGCGTCGCGTGGCGTTCCTTGCAATAATAGTCGAGCGCGAAGCGCACAGGACACGGTGGGTGTAGCTCAGTTGGCTAGAGCGACGGGTTGTGGTCCCGTAGGTCGAGGGTTCGAGTCCCTTTACCCACCCCAGTTCTTGCTTCGTGTTGATATCGGGTCGTTAGCTCAGTTGGTAGAGCAGGGGACTCTTAATCCCAAGGTCCAGGGTTCGACCCCCTGACGGCCCACCACACGATATCTCCTCTAAAGTCCGCCACTACGGACTTTAGCTTTGGGTCGTTAGCTCAGTTGGTAGAGCAGGGGACTCTTAATCCCAAGGTCCAGGGTTCGACCCCCTGACGGCCCACCAAAGCATGTTAAGACGGTCAGCGAAAGTTGGCCGTCTTTTTTGTTGACCTCGCATGGGGTCGAACCCGAAAGGGCGCGGAGCTGAGGAAATGCGTGAGCATTTACCAGCGCAGCGCGCAAGGCGCGAAGCGCCTCAGCGGCCGCCTGCGCAGCAGGCTGACCCCCTGACGGCCCACCAAAGCATGTTAAGACGGTCAGCGAAAGTTGGCCGTCTTTTTTGTTGACCTCGCATGGGGTCGAACCCGAAAGGGCACAGATGCTTTACAAGTCGAGCCTGCCCTGGGGGTCGGTGAATCCGTCTGTGCCCTCCTTGAGTTTTTTCTCGTCTGCTTTCACGCGACGTTCGAGCTTCTTTGTATCCTCGGCAGGCGGTAGATTCTCGGGGACAATTCCACGGTCGATGAGGCTACCACGTACGCTTGTGTTATTCTCGACGTGCTCTTGCTTGATCTGGTCCAGACCGTACAGGTCGTGTTCCTCGGCGTTGAAGGCCGTCATCGAGTTCGTAAGGTCCTTTGCTTTGATGAGGACATCGGCTAATCTGTCCGCTAATGCCGCGCTCTTGGGTACGCCGAGCTCCTGCTTCATTTCCGCCGTGCTTCTGCCGCCGAATAACGCTTCATCGCCCATCGACTTGATGATCGCGAATCCTTTGGAGTCCACGCCGCGTTTGAACGCAATACCCGAGAGCTGTTTCTCTGAATCGGATAGCGAGTGGCGCGCCTGCAAGCGCTGAATCTCTGCGAAGCGCTGTTCTATGAGCTCTTGGCGGCGCGTCTGCACGGCAAAGTATGCCTGGGCGAGCGCGATCTCTGGCTTGTTTGAATCTCCGTTCTGTGCGATTAAATAGCATGCATAGCGAGTAAGTTTGTAGTCTTTAACCGCGCGAGCGGCGACACCGGCTGTTACCATTTTCGTGGTATCACGAAAATGGGAATCAACTGGAGTTTTGTTTGTTTCGCACGAGACTTTTGCCCTCTTAACAACTTCGGCGAAGTTCTCCCATCGAGTGTACCCCATGGGTTCCATTAAATCGCGTGCGAGCCAATACTCAACGCCGTCTTCCACATTGGCGGAGCTATCAAGTTTGACACGCCACTTCTCGATATCACGACTGTCCATATCTCCTCCCCGCTGGTCTATTGTCTGTGCGGGCTTTGCCTGCTCTGTATTCAGAATAAGGATACGCTGCCGTGCGGACACGAATGGACCCCGTGCCACCTCGAGCTCACGGGGCCCATAGATATCGATTAGTTGTGTTCTGCTTTAGATGAGTGTCCAGTTTAGTCCGCTCGATAGTGCGATCCGAGGCTTTCGGTCCGTTTGCGCATGGCTTTGACCATTTCCTGTGCTAGTTGAATCTGCGATTGCAGGCGGGCGAGGGCTGCGATTTCGCTGTCCTGAGCTTTCTGTGTGCTCAAGGTCGTTGCCTCCGTCTTCAAGCCCTCAAGCTCGTGTAGTGCCTTGGATAGGCCCCCTTCGGTGCGGTTGATCATGCAATAGGTACTCATCGTATGCTTAAGGCCGCGGGTCAGGCGCTCGGCGTCTGTTGTGGCAATGCCATACTGGGGGAGGGCGACATCCGCCTTTGGGAACACCTCAGGTGCATTCTGTGCTGCTTGGGCTGCCGAGGCGCCCGCGATGCGCCCAAACACGATGCCGTTGGCGCTTGACAGGCCACCAATGCGATCGGCCCCGTGCATGCCGCCTGTCGCCTCGCCGCAGGCATAGAGGCCCTCAACGCCCGTGTATGCGGTCTTGTCGATTTTGATGCCGCCATTGGCGGCGTGGGCATACATCGCCACACGCATCTCGTCGGTCGGCGCGATGCCGTGCTCGTCTTGTAGCCAGGTGGCAAAGGTCTGCACAAACTCGGGGACGTCCTCGCGGGGGAAGTCGTAGTGGAGCGCCAGACCTTCGGCACCCGCTTGATCGATGGCAAGATCGATGGCGCGGGAGGCCAAGCGCGAAGTGAAGGGACCATATCCGGAGCGTTGCTCAAGTAGATCGTCCAGCTTGTCGTCGGCGATATCGACCGGCTGGTCTACATGTACGTAGCGCCAGGTCTTCTCGTTAAAGACAAGGTTGCGCTTGGGCTCGACGAAGCCCGGCATCATCTGCATGAACTCTATATTAGTGAGCGTTGCGCCGTGTGCCAGCGCGATGGCCTGCGAGGAGCTGAGCACGTCGGCGGAAGTGAGACTTCGCTCGAACAGGCCACCCGTGCCGCCCGCAGCGATGATAGTGGCCTTGGCTGCCATAGGTACGAGATGCTCGTTTGCGCGATCGTAGAGTACGGTGCCGATAATCTTTCCGGTCGTGTCCTCAACAAGGTCGATTAGCTCGTGGCTGGGGAGTAGGCGAATGCCGAGAGACTTGATCTGGGCCGTACACGCGTCCTCAAGGGGCTTGCGGATGAGGCCGCGCCAATTGCGTGCCTTATGGTCAAAGCAGGGGATAAATTGCTTTTGCAGGGCGCTCTCGGCGCTTTGCGGGCGTTGGAGCTCAACACCTAGATCCTGCTCGAGCCATTGGATGGCCTGGGGAATGCCGTGGACGAACGTCTGGACGAGCGTAGGGTCGGCGACGCCGCCGCCGACGGCTTGGATGGTGTCGATGAGATCCTGTTCGTCGTCTTCGTTAACGGGACCGATGAGACCTAGGCCCCAGGTGCCCGGGAAAAAGCTCGATCCGCTCATGGTCTTGCCGGCGCTTGCGACGGCAACGGTCGCGCCCGCGCGCGCCGCTTCTATGGCGGCACAAAGGCCCGCAATGCCAGATCCTATTACCAGTACATCAGTCGATTCCATCGGATTCCTTTCTCGTCCGGCGCATTGTCGCATGGGTGATCGACTAATGCGATGCAAAGGCCGCGCTATTCGGTAAAGGGCGAATATGGCAGGTGGACGTTATGGACGCTCTGACGCTCCATCTCATCACATCTCGTATTTCGTCCCAACTGATATATCGGCATCAGCAACCCTGCGGCAGTGCAAACAAAAAGAGCCGCTACCCGGGTGGATAGCGGCTCCAAAGCTCAACTATATGAGCATCGCGCGGGCGCGATTAGGCCTTGAGGGCCTCCTCGACGGCGACAGCGCAGGCGACGGTGGCACCGACCATGGGGTTGTTGCCCATGCCGATGAGACCCATCATGTCGACGTGCGCAGGCACGGAGGAAGAACCGGCGAACTGGGCGTCGGAGTGCATACGGCCCATGGTGTCGGTCATGCCGTAAGAGGCAGGGCCGGCGCCCATGTTGTCCGGGTGCAGGGTACGGCCAGTGCCGCCACCAGAGGCGACGGAGAAGTACTTCTTGCCAGCCTCGATGCGCTCCTTCTTGTAGGTGCCAGCGACGGGGTGCTGGAAGCGCGTGGGGTTGGTGGAGTTACCGGTGATCGAGATGTCGACGTTCTCGTGCCACATGATGGCAACGCCCTCACGGACGTCGTCGGAGCCGTAGCAGTTAACGGCAGCACGGGGACCATCGGAGTAGGGGATGGTCTCGACGACCTTGAGCTCGCCCGTGTAGTAGTCGAACTGGGTCTTCACGTAGGTGAAGCCGTTGATGCGGGCGATGATCTGGGCGGCGTCCTTGCCCAGACCGTTGAGGATAACGCGCAGCGGCTTCTTACGAGCCTTGTTGGCGTTCAGAGCCAGGCCGATAGCGCCCTCAGCGGCAGCGAAGGACTCGTGGCCGGCCAGGAAGGCGAAGCACTCGGTGTCGTCGGAGAGCAGCATGGCGCCCAGGTTGCCGTGGCCCAGACCGACCTTGCGGTCCTCGGCGACGGAGCCGGGAACGGTGAAGGCCTGGATGCCCTCGCCGATGATGGCGGCAGCCTCAGAAGCGTTCTTGGCGCCACGCTTGACAGCGAGAGCGCAACCGAGGGTGTAGGCCCACTCGGCGTTCTGGAAGGCGATGGACTGGGTGTTGTTGACGATCTCACGCGGGTTGAAGCCCTTGTCGGTGCAGATCTGCAGAGCTTCCTCGAGGGAGGCGATGCCGTTGTCGGCGAGGCACTTGTTGATCTTGTCAGCGCGGCGCTCGTAACCTTCGAACGTAACAGTCATAGTTATTTCCCTCCCTTTCTACTCGTGAACCGGGAACACGCTGGCGACGGAGTGAGTCTCCTCGTCGGTGCGCGGGTCGATGTACTTGGCAGCGTTCTCCCACTGACCATAGTGGCCCATGGCGCCAGCGATGGCCTCCTCGGGAGTCTTGCCGGCCTTGACGGCGTCGGTGAACTTGCCGAGGTTCAGGAACTCGAACGCGATGATCTCGTTCTTGTCGTTGAGAGCCATGCGGGTGACGTAGCCCTGAGCGAGCTCGAGGTAACGAGCGCCCTTGGCCTTGGTGCCGAACATGGTGCCGACCTGAGAGCGAAGACCCTTGCCGAGGTCGTCGAGGGAGGCGCCCACGGGCAGGCCGCCCTCGGAGAACGCGGTCTGGCTGCGGCCGTAAACGATCTGCAGGAAGATCTCGCGCATAGCAACGTTGATGGCGTCGCAGACGAGGTCGGTGTTGAGGGCCTCGAGGATGGTCTTGCCGGGAAGGATCTCGGAAGCCATGGCAGCAGAGTGGGTCATGCCCGAGCAGCCGATGGTCTCAACGAGGGCCTCCTCGATGATGCCGTCCTTGACGTTCAGCGTGAGCTTGCAGGCGCCCTGCTGAGGTGCGCACCAACCCACACCGTGCGTAAGACCGGAGATGTCGGAAATCTCCTTAGCCTGGACCCACTTGCCCTCCTCGGGGATGGGTGCGGGGCCGTGGTATGCACCCTTGGCAACGGGGCACATGTTCTCCACTTCCTGTGAGTACTGCATGCCTCTCCTCTCTATCGTGTTGGCGTCCCGTCTGGAGGTCGTGGCTGGTGATTGCCGGGCGACCCTTCGAAAGGGACATGACATGCAGCCCCTATAATACCGCGAAATGCACGGAATATTCGGCGAACGGCGCAGTTTTCGTAACGAGAAGCGCGGAACTTTCAATTGAAACGATTTAACAAGCTTGGTTGCGGTTATGCGATACGTTATAGGGGGTCAGTTCTGGTCAAGTTATTGGTTAGTTCTTGCCCGTGTTGCGGTGTCTAGCCTGTGGTTATGATGCCATTCGCCGTCGGTTTGCCGCCTTTTACCGTCGACGGGTGCCATTTTGCGTGAATGTTTTGATGGCACGTTTCAATCGTGATGTATTGGATGGTAAGCATGTCCCGGCGAAGGGAGCGCCATGCAGCGTGTTTGGAAAACGATCACCGGTTTTTACCATGTCTGTGCCCGCGGTATGGGCAGTCAGCTGATCTTTGAGAGCGACGAGGACCGGTGGGAGTTTTTGGAGCTGATGCGCGACTGCTGCCGCGATGCCCAGGTAACGATTGTGGCGTGGTGCCTCATGGGCGACCATGTTGATCTGGTACTTCTGGATTATGAGGACAACATGAGTGCAGCCATCCAACGCCTGCTGTTGACGTATGCTCGTCGGTTCAATAAGCGTACCGGGCGTTCGGGCTGCCTGTTCCGGGAACGTTTTGAGCGCTGTTCGCTCGATACCGACCGGCAGGTGATGGAGGCTGTTCGCTCCGTTCACGCCGATCCGCAGGATGCGGGCATCAACCTAATTGAGCGTTATCCCTGGAGCAGCTTTGCGGAGCATCTGCGCGTTTACGACGGCGACGAGGCAGATGCTACGAGGGGATTTTCCGATCCTTCTTGCGTGCTTGAGCTTTTTGGTTCTGCCAAGGCCTTTATTGCCTATTCGCTTTCGACGCCCGACGGCGGCGATCCGGCGATGCGCGATTTGGTAGAGATGGAGTTGGAGCGGCGCGCCTTTGCCGACGAGTTGGCGAAGGGATGCGGGGTTGCGCTCCAGGGGGTTAAAGCGGCGCCGCCGGCGCAGCGCAATATCGTTATTCTTGGCTTGCACGATGCTGGTTTTACGGTGCGCCAGATTGAGCGGTATACGGGGATAAGCAAAAGTACCGCTTCTCGTATTGTGCGCGCCCGTGCTCGAACGGCGGTGCGGACTGATGACAGCCTGGGATAGGGCTGTCTGCCCACTGGGACCATCATTCTAAATGCTTGGACGTTAGCTACACTTCTAAATATGCATAGAATGATTGCCGTCTTGCATAAAACAATAGCTCAGTCCGGTTTTGCCCGTGCCTACCCCCGTCCACGCCGTGCAAAAAGCGGAGTTTTCAGCATCGTAGTGCTGTCGGAACTACTATAACCTTGCAACTTGCGGGCCCCGAGACAATTATTTGTCTGCCAATACGCCCCGAAGCACGCGTTTGCGTCCCCGTAGACCGTAATGCCTGTCCTAAAACGCAATATATACGCGCCCGAAGGCGCTAATTTATGCTCGTGATTTGTATGCACATAGCTTTGCGTGCTGAAAACTCGCAAAAATGCACGCCGCACCCTATGGGACCCGTCTGCGGCAGGCAGGAGGCGAGCCGGAGCCTAGTAGGACGGTGCCTGGCGCTTTGCTCGGCGTGCCCCGTGGCCCTGTGGCAAGCCTTTTGTACTGTGAAAAACGCTTGTGCTTGCAGTTGGCCGTGCGATAAATGACAGATTGGGCGCCGGAAGCGTGGCTGCGCGTGCGCTCGTTATGAAAAAGCCGAGCCGCCCGTATCGGGCGGCTCGGCAATCAAAAACCTTGGATTCGGGGCATCCGTTACTGGTTAGCCTGACCCTCGAGCATGCCGTCGAGGGTGCGCCAGGCGAGCTCGGCGCATTTGACGCGGGCGGGCATGTGTGAGATGTCCTGGAGCTGAGCAGCCTCGTCCAAGTCTTCCAAGTCTTCCTCGGAGAGCTCCTCGCCGCGGATCATGGCAAGGAAAAGCCCTGCCAGACGACGAGCCTCCTCGACCGTTTCGCCCGTGATGAGGTCGGCCATGATGTCGGCGCTGGCCTGGCTGATGGCGCAGCCGTGCCCGGTAAACGAGGCCTCCTCGATTACATCGTTCTCGACACGCAGCTGCAAGGTGAGCTCATCGCCGCAGCTGGGGTTGATGCCGTCGTGCTCGTGCGTGGGGGCATCCATCTTGTACTTATAGTCGGGGTGGGAGTTGTGCTCCATAAACGTGGTGGAGGTGTACAGATTACCCATTGAACGTGCTCCAAACGTGATGCAGGCCGGCGATGAACTTATCGATATCGGCCTTGTCGTTGTAGAAGGCCACGCTGGCGCGGCAGCAGGCAAGGTTCTCGACGCCCAGCCAGGTGAGCAGCGGCTGCGCGCAGTGGTGGCCGGCACGGATGCAGACGCCGTCCATGTCCATGATGCTCGCGACGTCGTGAGGGTGGATGCCCTTGACGTTAAAGCTCACGACCCCGTGGTGGTTGTCCCAATAGATGGAGCCGATGATCTGGACAAAGTCGAGCTGCATGAGCTCGCCCATCAGGTAGTGGACGAGTGCCTGCTCTCGTGCCTGGATGTTTTCGTAGCCCACCGTATTGACCAGGTAATCAAGCGCCGCGCCCGTGGCGAAGATACCGGCGGCGTCCTGCGTGCCGGCCTCGAACTTCTCGGGGACGGGCGCCCAGGCGGCGTCCTGCTCGGTGACCGAATCGATCATCTCGCCACCGGTAAGCATGGGCGGCATGGCGTTGAGCAGATCCATCTTGCCCCACAGCACACCGATGCCCATGGGGCCCATGGCCTTGTGCGCGCTAAAGGCAAAGAAGTCGGCTCCCAGATCGGCCACATCGACCGGCATGTGCGGCAGCGACTGCGCGCCGTCGACGACCAGATAGCCGCCGTACTTGTGAACGAGCTTGCCGAGATTCTTGACCGGGTTCTCGACGCCCAGCACGTTAGAGATCTGACCCACGGCCAGAATCTTGGTCTTGGGGCCAACCTTGGCAAGCACTTCCTCGGTCGTGAGCTGACCGGTCTTGGTGGGGTAGAGGTAGACGAGCTTGGCGCCGGTCTCGCGGCAGACCTGCTGCCACGGAATCAGGTTGGAGTGGTGCTCCATGATGGTGATGACGACCTCGTCACCGGGTTCGAGCACCGTGGGCGCAAAGCTCTTGGCGACCAGGTTGAGCGACTCGCTCGTGTTGCGGGTGAAGACGATCTCGTTGGCCTGGGAGGCGCCGATGAGATCGGCGATCTGCTGACGCACCTTCGCGATGGCCTCGGTGGCCTCGACGGACAGCGAGTACAGGCCGCGCAGGGGGTTGGCGTTCATACGCTGGTAGAAATCGCGCTCGGCGTCGAGCACGCAGGCGGGGCGCTGCGCGGTGGCGGCGCTATCGAGGAAGGCAATCTCGGGGTGTTGTTGGAACAGTGGGAACTGCGCCTTGTAGGGATTGGTCTCGATGTCGATGGTAGGCCAGCCGCGCGAGGCCTCATCGCTGGCGTCGAACTCCATGGGCTCGGGGGCAGTACAGGTATCGCATTTAACGTGCTCGGTGTCGATCATGCGAGCTCCTCCTCAAAGTTATCGATCAGGTTGTTGCCCAAGCGGACGACGGCGGCTCGGATGCGCTCGTCGGCGGCGGAAAGTGCGGCGTCCTCCAGCTTGGCACGGATGAACAGGTCCTCGGCGGCATTTTGGTCAAGGCCGCGGCAGGCGAGGTAGAACAGCTGCTCGTCGCGGACGTGGCCGATGGTGGCGCCATGGTTGCCGGAAACGTCGTCCTCGTCGCAGAGGATGACGGGAACGGTCTTGTTGTCGACGCCCTTGTTGGCCAAGAGCACCGTCTCGCGCTCGGTGCCGACGGCACCCTTGCAGCCGTGCACGAGATCGATGGTGCCGCGGTAGACCTTCTTGGATGTGCCGGTCAGTACACCGTTGGCGTCGATCTCGCACTCGGTCTTGCGACCGCGGTGGCGCAGCTCGTAGTTAAAGTCGCGCACTTGTTTGCGAGCACCCAGGTAATCGGTATCGATCGTCACCTTGGCGGTGTCGCCCAGCAGGTCGCCGGCAAGGCCGGTGGCGCTGGCGCCAGCACCCAGTACGGTGTGCTGCACGTTGACGCGCGCGCCCTCGTCCAGGAACAGGCCGGTGTCGTCGAGCGCGATCCAGCTGTCGTCGAGCGTCTGCGTACAGGCAACGTTGACGGTGGCGTACTCGTGGGCACACACACGCAGCACGGAGCCCACGACGCCCTCGCCGGTAACGGGGGAGTCCAGGGCGATCTGCAGGTCGAGCGTTGCCTGCGGGCGGGCGACGACATCGATGGCGGCGATGGCAGCCGCGGCATCGACGCCGCTCACGCGCACGGTGACCGTGGCACGGCCGTAGGCGGGCACGTCGATGACGATACGCTTGGTGGCATGGTCGGCCAGATAGGTGTAGGCGGCCTCGCCCATGCCGGTCTCGAAGGCCTCGGCGGGGGAGAGTTCCTCCTCGAGCTTGATGGCGCCGGCCTGGTAGACGGAAGTGGCGGGCACGTCGAGCTCGGTCTCGGGTGTGATGCGGGCGCGGTCGGCGGCGTCGCCGGGGGCTGAGGTGCGTCGCTCGGGGAAGCGCTCGGCCATGGCGTCCATGGCGGCGTCGAAGGCGTCGGCCGCGCCATGAATCTGCTCGTCCAGGCCCTCGACCTCAACGGCCTCGGCGGGAGCGGAGGCAAGTTCGTCCGAAAGCTCGAGCTTGGTCTGGTTCATCTTGAGCCAGCCCCATGTGGCGGCCGGCATCGCGTTGACGCCCCCGATCTCCTGCAGCACGCCGTCTCGGGGCTCCGACCCTCCTCGCGTACCTTTAGTACGCGTCGTCGGGCTCGTCGCTCCCGATACGTCGCACTGCAGAAGCTCGGATGACGTAAATGCGTTCGGCGTGTTGGTGGTCTGTTTCATTATCCGATCGCTCCT
The DNA here is from genome assembly GCF_052121415.1 of Collinsella sp. LCP19S3_D5. Lineage (NCBI taxonomy): Bacteria > Bacillati > Actinomycetota > Coriobacteriia > Coriobacteriales > Coriobacteriaceae > Collinsella > Collinsella sp. LCP19S3_D5. Next base: position 10,873 of record NZ_JBQKEH010000007.1, on the reverse strand, counting down.
TCCATCTCGAGCTTGATCAGGTTGTTCATCTCGACGGCGTACTCCAGCGGCAGCTCCTTGGAGACCGGGTTGGCAAAGCCGTTGACGATCATGGTGCGGGCCTCTTCCTCCGAGATGCCGCGGCTCATCAGGTAGAACACCTTGTCGTCGCCGATGCGGCCGATAGTTGCCTCGTGGCCGATGTCGACGTTCTTGGCGCGGATGTCCATGGCGGGGATGGTGTCGGAGCGGCTTTGGTCGTCGAGCATGAGCGACTGGCAGCTCACGGTTGCCTTGGAGCCCTCGGCCTTGGGCGTGGCCACGATGGAGCTGCGGAAAGTCTGGATACCACCGCTCTTGGAGATGCCCTTGGTCTCGACGGTTGCCGAGGTATCGGGCGCGTTGAGCACGACTTTGCAGCCGGTATCGAGGTTCTGGCCGGCGCCGGCAAAGGTGATGCCGGTAAAGCTCGAGCGGGCGCGGCGGCCGTTGAGCACGCTCATGGGGTAGAGGTAGCCCACATGGCTGCCGAAGGAGCCGCTGATCCACTCGATGTCGCCGTCCTCGTCCACGCGCGCACGCTTGGTGTTGAGGTTGTACATGTTCTTGGACCAGTTCTCGATGGTCGAATAGCGCAGGTGCGCGCGCTTGCCCACAAAGAGCTCCACAGCGCCGGCGTGGAGGTTGGCCACGTTGTACTTGGGTGCGGAGCAGCCCTCGATAAAGTGCAGGTCGGCGTCGTCCTCGACAATGATGAGCGTGTGCTCAAACTGGCCGGCGCCCTTGGCGTTGAGGCGGAAGTAGCTCTGCAGCGGAAAATCGAGCTTGGTGCCCTTGGGCACGTAGACAAACGAGCCGCCCGACCATACTGCGCCGTGCAGGGCCGCAAACTTGTGGTCGGTGGGCGGGATGAGCGTCATAAACTTCTCGTGGATGAGCGGCTCCCACCGCGGGTCGTGCAGGGCCTCCTCGATGCCGGAGTAGACGATGCCCATCTTGGACGCGGTGTCCTGCATGTTGTGGTAGACGAGCTCGGAGTCGTACTGCGCGCCGACACCCGCCAGGTAGCTGCGCTCGGCCTCGGGGATGCCCAGGCGCTCAAAGGTGTTCTTGATGTCGTCGGGCACCGACTCCCAGTCGTGCTTTTGGTCGGTGTTGGGCTTGACGTAGGTGACGATGTTGTCCATGTCCAGACCCTCGATGGAGGGGCCCCACGTCGGGTCGGGAAAACGATTGAAGATCTCGAGGGACTTGAGGCGCAGGTCGAGCATCCACTGCGGCTCGTCCTTTTTGGCGCTGATCTCGCGCACGATGTCGGGCGTGATGCCGGCGTCGAGGCGCTCGAATCCCTCCTCGCCATAGGTAAAGTCGTAGAGGCTGCGGTCGATGTCCGCGACCTCGGTGCGGTTCTTGGTCATTGCGTCGCCCCTTTACGCCTGCTGCTCGGCAGCGACGGCCTCGGCCTGGGCGCGCTGCTCGGCGGCCTCGCGCTCGAAGGTCTCAAAGCCGTTCTTGTCGATCCAGGGGATCAGCGAGGCGTCGTCCTCGCGCACGATGTGGCCCTTGACCATAACGTGGACGCGGTCGACATCCAGGTGCTCCAGGATGCGCGTGTTGTGCGTGATGATGAGCATGGAACCGTTGCAACTCTTGCGGTAGGCGTCCATGCCGTGGCTGACGGTGGACAGGGCGTCGACGTCCAGGCCGGAGTCGGTCTCGTCCAGGATGGCGAGTTTGGGCTGCAGCAGCAGAAGCTGGAGCATCTCGACCTTCTTTTTCTCGCCGCCAGAGAAGCCTACGCCCAGCTCGCGGTTGAGGTAAGCGGTATCCATGTTGAGCTCGGCCGCGAGCTCCTTGACGCGACGGCGGAATTCCTTGCCCTTCATCTCCAGGCCGGGGCGGCCGGCGATGCTGGCGCGCAAAAAGCTCGACAGCGGCACGCCCGGGATCTCGACCGGAGCCTGGAAGCTCAGGAACAGGCCGGCGCGCGAACGCTTGTCGGTGGTGAGCTCGGTGATGTCCTGGCCGTCAAAGACGATGCGCCCGTTCTGCACGGTGTAGACGGGATCGCCCATGACCAGGTGGCCGAGGGTGGACTTGCCGGCGCCGTTGGGCCCCATCAGCACATGGGTCTCGCCGGCGGCGACGTTGAGGTTGACGTTGTGGAGGATGGTCTTCTCGTCCACGGAGGCGGTCAGACCTTCGATGGAAAGCAGCGGATTTGCGCTCATGCTGTCCCTCTCTGTTTATGGTGTACTCATAGGTGTACTAAACCCTAGGAATCTTCTCGGAATAAAGTTACTATGGGTTCGGCGTTAGTCAAGGGAAAACCCGACTAATCCACTCGACTTTTCAGATGTGGGACATAATAGTCGGGATCGTCTGTCCCACACGCTTGGCATCGGGGGCAAACTCTGCTGATGATTTGGTCTTAAGCGCAACGGGAGGGTAGGTATGCTCATTTCTTCTAAGGGCCGCTATGCCCTCCGTTTGATGATTTATATCGCGGCGCTCGGTGACGCCGAGGGCAAAATCGCCCTGCGCGAGATTGCCGACCGTGAGCATATTTCGCAAAAGTATTTGGAGCAGCTGGTCCGTCCGCTTATGAAGGCGGGCCTGCTCAAGAGTGTGCGCGGTAAAGGCGGCGGCTATATGATGGCCGTGGACCCGGCCGAGGTGCGAGCCGGCGATATATTGCGTGCTGTCGAGGGCAGCACGGCGCCCGTCGCATGCGATGGCATCGATAACAACTGCACTCGCAGCGATCTGTGCTCTACTGTGAAGTTCTGGCGCGGCCTGGACGACGTGATTGAAAAGTACGTCGACGGCGTGACGTTGGCCGACTTGGCGGCCGTGCCCGAGATTAACTTCGATATCAAGCTGTAACTCGAGCGCAATTCCTCAAGATTTCGCGGAGGGCGTTACCGTTTGTCGAGTTGTTGTTGTACGACATCGGTCTTGCTGCGATACTTAAATCTATCTTTGCAAACTGCACTTTAACTACACCAATGCAAGGAGGATCTTATGCAGCCCAAGCATTCTGCGATTGTTGCCGGATTGACGCTGGCTCTTTCGTTTGGCGCCGTTGCCGCGCCCGCGCCCGCTGCTGCGGATGAGCCCACGCCGGGCGTTGCCTCGGATGCCACCGATATCGATAAGGGTCTTTATACCCAGCAGTCTTTCTCGGGCGTGCTGAGGTCGGTCCAAGGCGTCTCGTTTGTCAATGTGACCAGCGAGATGAAGTACTTTACCAAGTATGAGAGCCACGGCAACTATAACCAGGGCTTTTCGTACGGCGATGGTTACAACGCTCTCGGTTACTACCAGTTCGATCGACGCTGGTCGCTCGTCCCGTTTATGAAGCAGGTCTATAACTACAATCCTGCCAAGTACGGCATGCTTAAGTCTGCAATTGACCGCGGAGGCGATATCTCCAACGCAAGCAACCCCATGCATTCGAACGGTCAGCTGACGGATCTGGGCCGCATTGCACAGGAGGCCTTCCAGGGCGCCTATAACGCCGATCCGGCTGAGTTCTCGGCGCTGCAAGATTCATATGCATACAACTCCTATTACGCGGTGACCGAGGCCTGGCTCAAGAGCGCGCTTGGTATTGATATCTCTGGCCGCGCCGATTGCGTCAAGGGTATGGTGTGGAGCATCACCAACATGTGCGGCACCTATGGCTGCCAGGACTTTTTCCGCTGGGCAAATCTTACAAACGATATGACCGACCGTGAATTTGTGACGGCGCTTTCCAGCAGCGTGGTCAATAACGTTGCCCGTAAGTACTCGAGCCAGCCGCAATATCACGAGGGCTGGAAGAACCGTTACAAGAACGAGCTTAAGGATTGCCTGGTCTATATTACCGAGGACGAGGCCGCGGCGACGCCGCCGGTCGAGCCTGAACCCGAGCCTGAGCCCAAGCCCGTGACTCCAGCGCCTAGCCAGGCGCCCGCCGCTCCCGTTGCTCCCTCTGGGCCTAGTGCCGATACCAATGGTGCTGACGAGGATACCGTCGATGCTCCTTCATACGATGCCGGAGCAAGCGACGGAAATGGCGATGTCGCATCGGGCGGCAGCGCGGGGTCTGCCTCGCCTTCGAATTCCGCAGATGCTGCGGCAGGGTCTGGTTCTTCCGCCGGTGGATCGACTGCCGGTTCGAGCGACTCGTCGACGAATGGCAAACCCTCTGCGAGCGAACAACTTGGCTCCATGTTTGGCTCCTCGCTGATGGTTGACATCAACAGCAGCTCGTCTTCCAAGAAGGATGGCTCCGACCAGGGCGCTACGGAAAAGACCGAGGATGCTAAGGGCGATTCGAAGGACGAGGGTTCTAAGGGGTCTGATTCCGACAAGGGCACGGAATCAGACGGTGCGGAATCGAAGGATCCCCGCCTTGGTAAGGATGGCAAGCACACGGACGACAATGGGTCCAAGGGCCTGGTTGATGATGCCGCCGACCAGAACCAGGGTAAGACCAAGGTTGTGACTGCTTCAGCCACGACGACTGAGTCCTCTAAGGGCAGCATGCCCAAGACGGGTGACTTGATTTTGATGGCGAGCCTTGCCAGCGCGAGCTTGGCCACATTGGGCGCTACGTCTATTGTGAGCGGTAAGCATAAACTTGACCAGCAAAACAAAGACGCTGCGGAGAAAGACGCCCAAAAGTAGGCTCTCAGCGAGTTTTTTGCCTTAGGGATTGAAATAGGGGCCCGATGCGATAGCACCGGACCCCTATTTGTTGCGAATCGTTTTGTTATGCCCCCCTTATGGAGTCATTTCTACCGTTACCCGAATCATTTGTTGAACAATAAAATTGTTATCAAGATGGTCGCTAAAATGGCATCGTTATTATAAAAGGGGAGATAAAACGGTGTCTGAACAGGCAATGTATGATATTGATAACACCTTTGGCGTGAAGTTGCTCAATCCCGTCGGAAATGCTGTTCTGCCGATTGATATTCACGATTTTGCCGACGCCGCCGATCATTGTGTTTTAGTTGATAAGACCATGTTTATTGCCGATATCTTAGATTGCGAATCGACTGTGGCGCTCTGTTGTCGGCCTCATGGTTTTGGCAAGAGTATGAACCTCTCCATGCTCAAATGTTATCTGGAGCGTCCTGTGCCCGGCTCGTCGAGCGTGAATCTGTTCATCGGTAGCCAAATATGGGACGCAGAAGATGGCATCTATCGTGATGAGTATGCACGCTATCCGGTCATTGCTTTGGATTTTTCTGCTTCCTCCTATCGAGGCGCCGATGCCGAGGCCGCCATGCGCGATGTCGTCGCTCGTGAGTGCGCTCGTCTGTTGCCGCTGTTGGATGTTCCCGATTTAGCGCGCGGCGACGTGCGCCATATCGAGCGCGTAGCGCGCGGTGTTGCCGGTTCTGATGAAATCGATTCGGCTCTTGGCGTGTTAATCGAGCTCCTCCGTATGGCATGTAATGAACAGGTTGTGCTGCTGGTTGATGGGTATGACGCGGCGTTTTCGAATCATATGCAGGTGCAGGCCGCCTATGGCTCGTGCTTTATCGAGTTGCTTGACCGCCTGCTCTTTGACGTCATTGTCTCCTCTACCGATTCTTTGCGGCTGGTTTGCTTGATGGGGGAGCGACCCGGCCCCGCACGGGCGGCACTTGCGCATCGCAACTGCCCGTATTGTTTGGCTTCGCCCTTGTCGAGCTGGTGCGATTGCTGGTTTGGTTTTTCGGATGCCGAAAACAGGGCGCTGCTAGATTACACTGGTCAGAGCGACAGACTGGCTTGCGCGCGCGAATGGTTCGAAGGCTACCGGTTTGGCGGGTTCTATTGTTCGAACCCGACGCGTGTGGTTGAGTTCTTGGCTCGGGGCTGCCTGCCGCCAACGCGCTTTGACGTATGTTGCTATGCCGATTGTCTGAACGAGACTGTGGGCGCCTGGGATTTAAGATGGCTTGCGGCAATGTTTGATTTGCTTAATCCGTATGGCTGTGCTGAGGCGCCGCTGCGCATAGACGCCGTGAAGCCTGATGCCGGGACAGCGGAAGGTGTTTGGACCGATTTGTATTTGAGTGGACTCCTGACGACAGATGCGACCGATCACCAGACGGACGGCAGTCTGCCCCGCGCCCTGCGCCTTCCCAATAACGAGCTCCGGTATGCGCTGCGTCTTGTGATTATCGAATGGTTCGAGTGCGCTGCCGAGAGTGCCGAGACTATCGATGATTTCCAAGAGGGTCTTTGCCGCGGAGACGAGCGTGCAGTTAGGCGAGCTTTGGACGCAATTATTAATGACTTGGGCGTCGATGGAGACGAGTCGGATTTGCTGCTGGCTTTTCGTTTGGCACTGCAGGGTCTTTGTTTTGGGTTGCCTGGGTATGCCGACCCCGTTACAAAACGAGCGCACGGTTCGGAGCTTGGGGGTTTCCAGGTGTTTCCGACCGTCAATACCTTTGATGCGGCGGATACGCTTGGCATATTGGATAGCCGCCCGCTGATCTCGGTCAGCATGCTGTACGACCCCGATGTCGATGCGTTGGGCTTAGAGCTTCTGTCAGTACAGGCATTGCTCGATATCGAGCGGAGCGGTCTCGACGACATTCGCGTGCCACGTCCTGCCGTGGGCCGCATGCGCTGGGGGTTTGGCTTTGATGGACAGCATGTGTCCGTAGTATGCCAGCGGCTGTAGGGGCGGGCGTATGAGCAGTTTTTTAGCGGTTAATACCGCTGTGCTAGGATTAAACAGTTCTGATTTGCGTTCCCAAAGGGGTTTAAGTGCCGAGCAATTTGCATTCTGATGAGCGTATAGAGGTCTCAGTTATTGTTCCGTGTTTTAATACGGCACAGTATCTCGATCAGTGCCTGACGAGCATCGAGGCCGATGACCTTGCATCGCTTGAGGTTATTGTCCTTAATGATGGCTCGACTGATAACTCACTGGAAATCATGAGGCGCCACGAGGAAATTGATTCCCGAATTCGCGTTATTGATAAGCCGAACCAGGGATATGGTGCTACGGTCAATCGTGGTATTGAGGAGTCTCGAGGTGCATATATTGCCATTGTCGAGCCCGATGATTACCTTAAGCCTGGTATGTATGCACGACTGATGGACCTTGCCCATGCATACGGAGAGCCCGATGTTGTGAAGTCGGCATATTGGCGTGTGTGTATGCCCGGTACTCCACAGGAGAACGTATGTCACTGCGCCTATTACAAGCGAATTAATACAAAGAAGCAGCCGTTTACGTTGCGGGATAATCCTCGTCTGATCCAGCATCACCCTTCCATTTGGAGTGCAGTTTACAAGCGTTCGTTTTTGGATGAGTTTGGAATTCGCTTTAAAGAGGTGCCCGGTGCCGGATGGGTGGACAATCCCTTCTTGATTCAAACACTTGCTCAGGCTCGCTCGATTGTGTATTCCGATGATTCGTTTTATTGCTATCGTGAAGATCTTCCTACGTCGTCTTCGGCTAAAAAAGCAAGCGATCTCCCTATTGTTCGTTGGAATGATATGGCAGATATCGTTGATGAACTTAATATTTCCGACAAGGGGATTCTTGAGTCTTTCTATACCATTGGTTTTAGGTATGTTGGTGGCCTTGTTGAGCAGGGGGCCTTTGAGGATCCGGCACTTAAGGCTCGCTGTGCGGCATTGTTTAAACGCATGAATCCTGAAATCGTTTCGGGCATGTCGCACATCAGCGGTGCATTTAAGCAGACATACTCCCAGCTCACCGGTGTAGTTGTTTCGGCCAATAAAGTGGCATATGTCGCCTATCTTGCCTCGGAGTTCGTCTATTCGTTGCGCATTAATGGCTTTGGGTTCGCTTTCTCGCGTATCGGTTTGTTTGGCAATCGTCGAGCTGCCGAAAAAGGGGAGCGCCGCGATAAGACTAGTGCCTAACGAAGCTGTGAGAGTGGATTATTGATATGACAGACAAGAAGCGAATTGCCATCTATACGCAAGATGCCAAGCTTGGCAATGAGGTCAAGGGCGCAACGCGCTATGTATATCTTGCAACGTTGCTGCATGAACATGGCTATGATGTCGATTTTATTACTTCGGGATTTCAGCATTGGGAAAAACGTCAACGCGACGTTGAACACTTTAATGCCGGGACTGACGCCTATACAATTCGATTTATTGAGGAACCGTTTTACCCCAAGAACATGTGTCCCCAGCGTATCTGGGCACATCACGTCGTTGCCAAACGTGTATCGGAGTATTTCGATTGGCATCATGATTACGACTTGATTTACTGCCAGATTCCACCCAATGATGTTGCCAGGGAAATTGGTAAAGCTGCTCAAAAGTTTAATATCCCGTTTGTGGTCGATGTTAATGACCTTTGGCCTGAGGCCTTCCGTGTGGCGTTCGACGTCCCCGTTCTTTCCGATATCTTGTTTGCGCCGTTTTATCGACAGGCCAAAGCCGTATATCAGATGGCCCATGCCATTGTTGGTACTTCGGATGAGTATCGCGAGCGTGGTCTGCGTGATGCACGAGCTGGCATTCCGAGTGAAACCGTTTATGTCGGCAACCAGCTATGTGAGTTTGATGCCGGCGTTTCTGTGAATGCTCCGCAGATTGATAAGCCTGCTGGTGATATTTGGGTTTCCTATGCCGGTACGTTAAGCGCGTGCTATGACCTGGAGACGTTGGTTAATGCCATGGCGTTGGTACAGAAATCTCATCCCGAAGCTAAGCTTCAAATTTTGGGCGATGGCTCGGAACGTGAGAATCTTAAGGCCGCAGCGCAATCTTGCGGTGCTTCTGTAGCCTTCCACGGCTATTTGCCGTATGACCAAATGGCTGCTTGGCTGTCCAAGAGTGACATTACGATCAACTCGCTGGTGGAGAAGGCCGCTCAGAGCATCGTGACCAAGATTGGTGACTATCTTGCCGCCGGAAAGCCTATGGTCAATACGTCGTGCAGCAAGGAGTTTAGAGCAAAAGTTGAGGCCGATGGGTTTGGTGTAAACGTTAAACCCGGAGATGCCGAAGGTATGGCTAGGGTCCTTATTGACCTTATTGAAGATTCGTCTCGCCGAGCGCAAATGGGGGAACGAGCGCGAGCCATCGCAGAAGAGCAGTTTGATCGTCCGCACTCGTATCTCAAGACGGTGCGGTTGATTGAGGGGCTTATTGGCTAGGACTTCTGGAGGGACATAATGTTTGAGCCGCGAAATATCTTGGTAACCGGCGGCTGTGGGTTTTGTGGCTCTGCATTTGTCCGCTACGTGGTGAGCAATATCCCGGATGTTCATATAACAGTGCTGGATAAACTTACCTATGCCGCGAATCCTGACAGCATCGCTGGGTTTCCTGAGGACAGAGTGAAGCTTGTTGTTGGCGACATCTGTGACTCAGACCTCCTTAATCAAGTTGTTCCTGGACACGACTCAATCGTGCATTACGCTGCCGAGTCTCACAACGACAATTCGATTGCCGACCCTGAGCCTTTTGTAAAAACGAACATTGATGGTACATATCGGCTTCTCGAAGCCGCACGTACGCTCAATGTGAGGTTCCATCACATTTCGACTGACGAAGTGTTCGGAGACCTTGCGCTCGATGACCCGCGTAAGTTCACCGAGGAGTCCCCCTATCGGCCGAGTAGTCCGTATTCCAGTTCCAAGGCGGCCTCTGACATGCTCGTGAGGGCCTGGATTCGTACTTATGGCCTACGTGCAACGATTTCAAATTGCTGTAATAACTACGGTCCGCACCAGCATCCCGAGAAGTTCATCCCGCATTCCATTGCATGCATTAAACATAGTGAACGCCCCAAGTTGTATGGCGACGGTCTTAATGTGCGCGATTGGATTCATGTTGAGGATCACGCCCGTGCCGTTTGGTCTATTTTGACTAAAGGGACGGTTGGGGAAACGTATCTTATTGGTGCTAATTGCGAACGCAGCAACCTCGAGGTTCTCAAGACTATTCTTAGAGCAATGGGTAAGGGCGAGGATTACATTGGCTGGGTGAAGGATCGTCCGGGGCATGATCGACGTTACGCCATAGATGCGAGCAAGCTTCGGTGCGAACTCGATTGGATGCCAATTCACAATGATTTCGCAGCAGAGGTTTTACGGCTATGTTTTAGTGAATGACCTCTTTAACGAACGCTCACATTACCTCATTAGTAACATCCTGCAATTGTTTACTAAATAGATCTTAATTGGCGAGCTGTTTATGGCTTCAACCTGTTTAGAAATAAACTATGCGTGGGCGATGCGTTTATATAATGACTTAAGTCGTATAGAAGGGATTTAAATTGTCTGATCGTTTATATAGATTGCGAAGTTGCCCTCTTTCAAAAAGAAAGACCATTTGTCGTGCTGGGCTGGGTATTCTCGCGATATCCACTCTCCTTGCGTTTCCGTGCAAAGCCTTCGCTGCTGAAGCACAGCCTTCGCCCTACGCCACTCAGCCTGAGGGCGGCTTCGTTGTTTCTTCTTTGGTTACGGATGAAACGTGGGATTCAAGCCATTATCCTGAGCTTGATGTATCTGCGAATCTTGCCTCCCCGTCCTCATCAGATTTGGAAGACGGCAACAGTACCACTGATGACGGTGCTTCTGATAAGGTTCAGTCGGAGTCTAAAGATACGTTTTCTTCAGACGATTCGGAAGAAGGCAATCATTCCTCCAGTCAAGACAAGGGGTCTGATAGTAATCGGACCGAATCCGATGCCGACGTTGATTCGCCGACCGCTCCTTCCGACGAGGACTTAGCGGAAGTTTCGGCGGCCGACGGCTGGAATAAGACCGATAGCGGAACATATTATTACCGTGACGGCGCCATGCTCTACGGCGAGCAGAGGGTCGAGGGCCGCTGGTACAACTTCGACCGCGTCACAGGCGCCATGTCGACCGGCCTGACCGACCTGGGCTACAAGACCGTG